>DATENK010000516.1:0-2356 GCA_035275085.1 Verrucomicrobiia bacterium
GCTCGAAGTCGTGGATGGCGATACCGGCAACGCCTATGCGTGGCTTGCTATCGGGCGCTTTGATCCACCCCTCGTAAAAATTCCTGCGGCGGACCCGAGCGAACTTGCCAAGCGCGAGAAGGCCGCTGCCGAACTCGCAGGCGTGTTGAAAGTCGCTTCCCTGGAACCCCGCTTAACTTCGTTGATGTTGGCATCTGAAACCGAACCCGACGTCAAGGCCGCTTTGGCGCAGGCGATAGTGAGCATACAGCCCAATGACCTCGCGGCGGCTCTGGCCGCCATTTTGCCTGATGCGGGAATTTCTTCATCGCTCCGCGACATGATCGTGGGCGCGGTGGCGCGAAAGACCAAAAGCGAAGACGTTTTCGCGGAGGTCTTTCGTTCCGTATCCCACCGTGTTCAGATCAAGCTCGGGCAGGCTTTGGCCGGGACCGCCGTCGGCGCTGAATACCTGCTGAGTTCCGCGCCGCGCTCTCTGTTGATGGATCGGACGGTTAAGGAGAAACTGTTTGCGGCCAAAATTCCAAACGAACGCATCGAGAAGCTGACCCAAGGTCTGTCTGCTCCGAACGAAGCGCTCCAAAAACTTGTGGAGCGTCGCCAGCGAAAGTTTGAACCAGCCAAAGCGCGCTCGTCCGAAGGCGCCAACATCTTCCAGCAGAACTGCGCCGTGTGCCATCAAGTGGATGGAAACGGCGGCCTGGTCGGTCCACAATTGGATGGCGTCGGCAACCGTGGCATCGAACGTCTCTGCGAAGACGTCATCGATCCCAATCGCAACGTGGACCCGGCGTTTCGCAGCACGCTCATTGTCCTCAAAGACGGAGACGTTCAATCCGGATTATTCCGTCGCGAAGAAGGCGAAACGATCGTACTCGCCGAAAGCACCGGCAAAGAAATTTCAATTCCCAAAAATAAAATCGCGGAACGACGCCAATCGGAAACTTCGCTTATGCCCGAAAATTTTGGCGAACTGTTGAATGACGAGCAATTCAACAATCTGTTGGCCTTCCTGCTCTCGAAGCGCGCCAAATCTCCTTGAGTTGGCGAATTAACCTGTATAGTTGTCTGCGCGCGCGAGCATGGCCGAGAAAATATTAGTCATCGTGCCGACCTACAACGAACGGGAGAATCTGCCCGCGTTGGTCCAGCGCGTGATGGGTCTGCCCGTGCAGGTGGACTTGCTAGTGGTGGACGATAATTCGCCCGACGGCACGGGAAAACTCGCCGATGAATTGGCCGCGCAGCAGCCGCGGCTGAAAGTCTTGCACCGCGAACTGAAGAACGGTCTTGGGAGGGCTTACTGCGACGGCTTCAAATGGGCGCTGGAACGCGACTACGAGTTCATCATGGAGATGGACGGCGATTTTTCGCACAGTCCGGACGACATTCCCCGCTTCCTCGAAGCCGCGAAAAACGCCGATCTCGTTCTGGGTTCGCGCTACCGGGATGGCATTCGCGTGATCAATTGGCCGCTGCGGAGGCTGATGCTTAGCATGACCGCCGCGAAGTACGTGCAAGTGATCACGGGCATGCCGATCACCGACCCGACCGGCGGCTTCAAATGTTTTCGCCGGAAAGCGTTGCAAAGCCTGGATTTGGATGCGGTGCGGTCGAACGGTTACAGCTTCCAGATCGAGCTCACGCACAAGATTTGGCGCAATGGAATGCGGATCGCGGAGGTTCCGATTGTGTTTACGGACCGGTTCCAAGGCAGCTCGAAAATGTCCTCGAAAATCGTGCGCGAAGCCTTGTGGATGGTTTGGCGGCTGTTAGTACAGAATAATTTCCGGCGTAAACCGCGCTTGCGTTAGCGGCTGGGGCGGCGATATTTGGCGCATGAAAGGGATGATTTGCTTATTCGCGCTGTTCGCATGGGTCGCCGCGGCGCAGGAAACTTCAAAGTCTGAACCTGCCGGCAAACCCGCGCCAAGCCAGGAGGAGTTGGAGGCCGGATTTAAAAAGACATTTACGAAAGCGACGATGAGCGGGCGTTGGGCGCCGCTCGAAGAAGGCAAACTCGGACAGGAAAAAAAAGACCGCTACAATATCACGAGCGTAAGCAAGGTCGGCAAAGATCTGTGGCTCATGAACGCGCGCGTGCAGTACGGCGGCAATGAGTTGACGATCCCGGTGCCAATCCAGGTCAAGTGGGCGGGGGACACGGCAGTGATTGTCGTAGACAAGTTCGCAATGCCGGGAAACACCAGCACCTATTCAGCCCGCGTGCTGGTCTACAATAACACCTATGCGGGCAACTGGAGCGGCGAAGACCATGGCGGCATGCTTTACGGAGTGATCACGCAAGGGAGCGGCGATCAATCGAAACAGTAAAGTGTTTTCTCGGTGCGCACGT
>DATENK010000517.1:0-3291 GCA_035275085.1 Verrucomicrobiia bacterium
GGATTGATGGATGCGGAATTCATGGCGCAAGCGTTCTGCCTTGAGAAGGGCTGGAACGAACCGAACACATTGCGCGCATTGGATCGCGCAATGAATGGTCATCCGGTGATCGCCGCTTACAAACAATTGCGCCGCGTTGAAGGCATCCTGCGCCGCTGGAGTTTCGAAGGTGAAACCGTCTTGCCGGATCAAGAGGCCCCTCTTAATCGCGTTGCCATCCGCTGCGGCTTTCGCACGTCAGCCGATTTTATGAAGGCGATCGGGGAATTGCGCCAAACAATCCGAAAAGCGTTCGATGAAACTTTCGGCCGTTCCGAGCAAGCACCAATCACCAAAACCCAAGCACCAGATAAACACCAATCGCCAAAGGCCAAACGTCGACGGCCCGGGATTTGAGATTTGGTGCTTTTCTGGTGCTTGGGTTTTGGTGATTGGTGCTTCCTTACGCGTCCTGAATGCGGATAATCGTCGTATCCCCCAGTGACGCGCCAGGCGTGCGGAGCGCTTCTTTGAAATCCGCGGCCTCTGTCTCCACTTGTGCACCTTTGAGGCGATATTCGCCGTAAGGATTGGCTTCGACGATCCCGTCCACTTCCATCCGGCGCAGGACTGGACGCGCCCAGTTGCGGTCCTCTTTATAACGGCGGCCGCGTCCCAGGAATTTGGAAATCTCATTCACCGACACGAAGTTGGCTTTCCGTGTCTTGAGGAATTCAAAAATTTCAGTTTCCTCTGCGTTCATACTTTTGCTTCAAGAGTATTATCGGCAGCCCGCGAGGATAGCTGAAGATGTGCCAGCGCGATCCCGGCCAGAATAACGATGCCCCCGATCACCTGGCGTGTGGTGACTGGTTCACCAAGAATCGGCCATGCGAGCAGCGCCGCCACCACCGGCTGCAGTAGCAGTGTTATGGACGAGAATGAGGCCGGCAGCCTGCCAAGGGCATAAGCAATCAACGTTTGCCCGCCAATATGGCTCACCACCGCCAGCGCAGCGACAATGATCCAACCTTGGACAGTTGCGGGAACCAAAGTGTCGCCAGACAGGACAGCCACTGCGAGGAAGCACGGAGCGGAGAATAATCCCGACCACATCATGACCGTGATGGGATCCATAACGCGGCGCAATTGTTTCACACTTAGCAAGTAGCCCGCATAAAACACCGCCGTGATGACTGCGAGCATGTCACCTTTTAAATTTCCAAACTGAAAGCTCTTGCCCACGAGGACCACCATCCCCGCGATGCCGAGGAAAAGTCCCACCATGAACAGCGGCGTGATTTTTTCCTGAAACAGCCAATGCGCCGCAAGCGTGACGAACAACGGCGCAAGATTGGAAAGCAGCGTCGAGTTCGTCACCGAAGTGAGCTTCAACGACCAATGCCAAAGCGTGAGATCGGCCGCGAAAAGAAATCCGCACGCCACAATCATCAGCCACGGTTTTTGGGACACCGGCTTCGCGCGAATCCAAAGCAACGGAAGCGCCAGCGCAACGCGCCAGAATGCGGTCGCCGTGGGGCCGGTCTCGCTTAAGCGCACCCAAATCGGGGCAAAACCGATGCCAACGGCGCCAGCGACCACAGCGAGCAACGCCCAGTTGGAACCGCGGTTTTGCACTCAGCTCGCAGGCGGCTTTATCCCAAGTTGCTTCTCCAGGACTTTGTACATTTCCGCAGTATCCCGAAATGTGCCGCCGAGGATGTTCGTGCCGACAATGAGTTGCGGCATGTTGCCCATTTTTAAATGTACATTATTTGTAGTGTAGAGCGCGATTGCCTGGTGCAGCGTTTTCTCAACCCACGGGTCCTGCATCGCGCGTGCCAGTTGATTGCTGCCCACAAGACCGGCAGCGTATTGCTGCGCCTGGTCTAACGGCGGAGGCTTTTCGGGATCGAAAATCCAGTCGTCGAACTGATGCTGGGCCTTGCGATTGGCGCGCCAGACGGCGAGGCCGAGTCTGGCGTAATCGCAAGCCTGCTGATGCGGTGGCGGCGTTTGACGGACATTCGGATTGCAGCGGCTGTCGAGGGGATTGGGCAGACTAATGATTGAGAGCTGATTGCTCAGTTTGCGGTGCGCTTCCATAAGATGCCAATGCATGATGCGGCAATGATGGCACGTATAATCAAAAAGGCTGATAATCGCGTTGGTGTTACGCGGGCTGCCAATCAGTGGCACGTCATTGAGATCGAATTGAAAATGGCCATCATAGGTTTTGAAGGTATAAGTCTTTTCTTTGTGAATCGCCTGGCCACCGGCGAACGCCGCGAAAGCCGCGAGCGCGATCAGGACTAACGCGGCCGCAACCCGCGGCGGAACGAACACCTGTTTCTCGGCTTGCCACGGTTTGTCCGACGGATGGCGGATCGGCGCTTGTATCAGGAGAAGGATCGAAGCGAGCAAGCCCGCGGCGTGAACCGTCATGCAGAATGGGCACATCTGTTTCAGGACGAATAGCTGCAGCGCGACGAAGTACAGCACGGAGAGAACGGCCAGTACCGCTAGCGGAATGATGACACGCCATACGGCGCGTTCCGTAGCCGGATCAGTCTTGCGACGGAAGCGTAAGCTGGCCGCAAATAAAGCAGCGTATACGGCAAGAGAAAACGCGCTCACCGGGACCCCGAACCATCGCGACCATCGACTTTGCAAAACCCGGTCGCAGCCAGAGTCAGGTCCGCAGCCAGCAACTGCGCTGCCGCCAAAAGTGATGTACGCCAGATAAAGCGAGACCGCGAACGCGGCAAAGAGCAAAAAGCGAATCGGAACCCTATACCGCATCGGACAGGCTTGAGAAGGTGAAGTCTTTCACAAGCAGCGCCGGCACTGAAATCGGCCAGCCTTCAATCTCGCTGCCCGTCGCGCGTTCGGAAGGAGTCATCGCAATCACATTGTTGAGCATGTTCACGGGACTTTCGTTGAAGCGAAAATTCTTGATCGGACGGGTGATCTTTCCGTTTTCGATCAGGAATGTACCGTCACGCGTGAGTCCCGTAAGCAGCAACGTTTGGGGGTCCACCTCACGGATGTACCAAAAGCGAGTTACGAGCACCCCTTTGCGAGTGTCGGCGATCATATCCTCGATCGAAGTTTTGCCACCTTCCATGATGAGGTTGCTCGGAAATGGAATGGCTTCGCGGTTTTGCTTTTTCGCCCAGAAGCGCGAATACATCAACGCTTCGATAACCCCACCCTTGATCCATTGCCGTTTTTTTGCGGGCAAACCATCCGTCGAGTAGATCGCACCTGGCGCAGCGGAGTGTTCCGGATCGGAGAAGATATTGACCTTAT
>DATENK010000518.1:0-2291 GCA_035275085.1 Verrucomicrobiia bacterium
ACTGACCATCCTTGGTGAAACGGGCCTGGGTGATGCGTTTCTTCGTGTCGATCGAGTGCAAAAGGCTGCCGTCCACGGCGGAGAACACTGCTAAGTTCCAACTGCCCTGGGCCTGGCGCCCGGCCATGACGAAGAACTTGCCTTCGGGATGCCATGCGAGTGCCTCCATAAGACCTGAGCCACGCTCGCCGTCCTTGATTTGATCGACGCGCTCGCCCTTGCGCCAATTCCAGCGTTGCCACGTCATCTTGCCATTCCCGGCCATCGGGTCGTTCATCGGACCCATGCCACAGCAAATGAGGGCATCGTCATCGGGAGAAAAGGCGAGGCCATAAATACCGCCGCAGTAGTGGTGCGTCTTGACGGTTCCCCAGGAGGTAAAATCGGGCGACGTCCAATGCGACACAGGTTTAGACCCGCCGGCAATTTCCCAGACTCGGACTTCGCCCATCATATTGGCAGCGGCTGCATACGTGCCGTCATTCGTGAAGGCGCAACTCAGAACCGGCGGTGTATGGCCGAAGCTGCCGATAAGCTGCCCGTTGGCGGTATCGAAGAGCTTGACCGACGCTTCGGTTTCGGCGGCAGGTTCGTACTTCCATCCGCCGGGAAGATATTGTCCCGTTGTTGTCGCGAGTTTGCGGCCATCGCGCGAGAGGGCGAGTTGCCAGTTCCAAAATTTATGCGCCTGTACCCGCCGGGTACTGCGGCCGCTTTCCACATCGTGCCAGAGAAGTGCTCCGTCGTAGCCGGCGGAGATCACGGTGTGTCCGTCGGGCAGCAGCACGCAACCATTGGCAAACGACGTGTGCTTTTCTTCGAAGGTTTCGGTTTTGCCCGCATCTGTCTCCATGGCGTATATCGCTCCGTCCACGCAGGCCGCAAACGCTCGGCCTCCGTCGGGCGTGATTGCGAGTCCCAACACCCCGGTCGGCAGAGAATGTTCGTGAGCGAGAGTGAGCTTCATAGTCAGGCGAGCAGTTCGCGGATTGGCTCCGCCTTGTTCTCGACGCGATGGAACGTCGGCATCCCCGGCAGATCGTATTCGGCGTAAGGATCAATTCCCAATGCAGTGAAGATCGTCCCGAAAAGATTTTGCTCGTTATAGGGCTTTTCTATCACGTCCACGCCGTCCACGTCGGTCGCGCCGGTCACGATGCCCCGTTTCAAACCGCAGCCGGTCATCATCATGCTCCACGCGTTCGGATAATGATCGCGTCCGCGCGCGGCATTCATCCACGGGGTGCGACCAAACTCGCCCATGGCGATGACAAGGGTCAAATCGAGCAGCCCGCGCGTTTCAAGATCGGTGACAAGGTTGAACAGCACACGGTCCAGTTCTGGCACGAGCATCTGGTGAATCTCGTGTTGGAACACGTGGTTGTCCCAATTCATGCCGTTCGCAACCATGACGAAGGGAGCACCGTGCTCCACGAGATGCCGCGCCATCAATGCGTGTTGCGCAAAACTTCCCGGGCCGTAGCGTTCGCGATCCTTCTCCGGAAGTTTATTGACATCGAACAGGTCCGCGCTAGCGGCCATGCCTTTCATGCGCTCGAACGCCGCGTTCTGGCTGTGGGCAACGACGCTCTTGCGGTCACGCTCGAATTTCGAGGTCAGGAATTTCCTCAAAGTCTCCCGCACTTCGCGATCATGTTGCGGGATGGAGTCCAGCGCCCCATCCGCCAATGGTGTGTAGTTGCCGCCGATGCGCACGGGTGCATGTTCGGCGCCAAGCCAGCCCGCCCAGTTGCCTGCCTTGAATTCCTCAAACTCGTTCCCGCCCGGAATAGGATCGATGAAAACAAAATTTGGAATGGGCGAATCCAGTTGCCCGATGGCCTGAGACAACACGCTGCCCAAGGTGGGCCTTGTGAATCCGGCGCGCTCAGGATTGCCGCGCTGGAGCAAAGCAATCGCAAGGAAATGCTCCGGCTGCGCGGTTTTCATGCTGCGCACAATGTTCAGCTTATCCGCGATACTGGCGCAGTGCGGCATGAGCGAGGAAAAGTGAATCCCGGGAATCTTCGTCCGGATGCTGCCGAACGGTCCGCCGCTGGGCCGGCCTGGTTTCGGATCCCACGTTTCAAACTGGCTCGGTGCGCCGCAAAGCCAGAGCAGGATGCAGTGCTTTTGCGCCTTCTTCGTTGCGGCGGCGAAAGCGGGATTTTGAAACAACCCGGTGAAACTCATCGTGCTGGCGAGCGCGCCACCGGCAAGGCCCTTAAGAAAAAGCCGGCGATGAAACTGATGCTCGGTCGTCCGGCATTGGCCGGGAAGCCTGGCTGGAG
>DATENK010000519.1:0-7125 GCA_035275085.1 Verrucomicrobiia bacterium
ATCGATCGCGCGATCTAGTTGATAACGCGCCAGACCTCGCGTTGCCTCCCGGATTTGCACCGGACGCGTGCCAAAATGCAATACCAGGTGGACCGCCAGCGCATGCGCCAGCGTCTCCCCATAACAACGACCGCCCGACGCGCCGCTTTCGATTTCCTTTTTTAAGCTCAACGCGATTTGCTTCACCAGTGGCTCATCAATCGCGATGCGCATCGTCAATTCCATGCGGTCAGGATCGAGCAGTTCGTGAGCGGCCAACTGAACGAATTGCGGCTCGAGGCCCACCGCCACAAAAGCTCCAATGTTCCGGCTGCGCACCGAAAAGGGCGTCATCGAGGGAAGGATTACGACTTGCCCTGGCCGGATGTGCACGTTTTTGAAACTGCCGCCGTTTTCCTTGAACTCGAGCGTGGCTGGATCTTCCAATTGCACGACTACGACATGGCGTGGGCTCGCCACATCCACGTTCTCGACGGCCATGCCGGAGTACTGCTCCAGTAAAATGCCTTTCCATGGACTTTTGTTGCTGGATAGGACCGGCGCGACGGACATCGCCGGACGGCTTTTCCCTGTTCTCAATTCCACCAGCAAATGTCTCTGATCGGGCATCGGACGGTTTCCTTCCATGTATGACTGTGCCTGGCGCCGCAGGTTACCACCTGCGGATGATGCAGTTTCTGATATCGCGCCAGTCGGGCTGCTCACTCTGAAAAGTAGGCGCAGTCTCCTTTCAGCGCAAATGAAAGCATCTTAATGGCACTTAGGGCCCTGTCATGACATCGTCGATCGCTCGTGCCAAATCGGTCAAATACTCGTCACCTTTGGGATGATGCGTCAGTCCCACCAGGATGTAATGGCGTCCCGGCCCGGAGACGATCGCGCTATCGTGCAGCCAATCTTTCCATGAACCCCATTTTCTCAGTAACTGCACCGGGCGACCCGCAAGTCCTTTTATGAATTTTATGTCATCGTGCGGGATGTCGGGCGACGCGAAAATTTCGCGCATGACCTTTGATGCTTCCGGTGAAACAAGTTTTCCCTGTTCCAACAGCAGATAAAACCGGATCAACTGGCGGACGGTGGCCGCATGCGAATGATCGTTGAGCGGATCACCAATGCGCTCATCGCTCGGTCCGTAATGTTTGCCCATCCAGATGCCGCCACGCTTTCGATCGTAGAATCCATACCCATCCAGCACACCCTGGATTGCCTTTAGCCCCATCGCTCTCGAATACTTCGCCGCCATGTCGTTGTCCGACGCCTTGATCATCAACCCGAGTTCATGCCGCGTTTGCGGATCCAGTCCAGTCGCCGCTTCGCGATGTAATTCGAAGTAGGCCAATAGGATCCCTATCTTTGGAATGCTCGCCGCGTACTCGCCGCGATCCGGCTGAATCATCGCCAATCGTCCATCTCGCAAATCCATCAAGCCAATTGCGCTCTGTTCGGTCGTCATCCCGTGCTTCGTCCGCAGGTCCTCATCGATTCGCTGCACTTTTGTCTGCAACGTCGCATCAGTCTGCGTCCCATAATCCACGCCGTAGTCCATCATGTCTCGTTTGATCAAAGATGTGCATCCGGTCAAACCGATTATGGTGCTTAAAGCAAATGCAACCCGCATATTCATGCCCAATCCGTAAAAGATCATCAGTGCACGAGTTCTGGTCTCATGCAAGGGCGATTGCTCGCGCAGGTCCGTCCCTGGCGTTCTGGTGTCCCAACCCAATGCATGGATTTACCAGCTGAGCATGGTTCCGAATGACAGCGTTGATGTCATCACGCATTACGCATCACTCGGGTTACTGGCCATTGGAACTTCTTTGGAGCTTGGGATTTGGAGCTTGGAAATTTCCTGCGCCCCGTATCTCGCAAACGCATCCTCAAAATCACTCAAGTGATATCCCCTCGCCGTCGTCCCATCAACCCATGTCGTCCGTGGCATCACTCCCAATCCCCGCAACTGCTGCGCCAGCCACACTTCGGTCAACGGTTTCCCCTTCAGCAACTCTTCCCACGGCGGATTCTTCAAGGCCTTCAGGCCATCCACCAATCTCCGGCTGAACACCTTGTCCACCCCCCACAGATTGAACAGCAACTGAATATGCCGCAGCAACAATCCCACCCGCGACATGTCCTCTTGCCTCGCGCTCAAACCTGTCGCCGCTTCCCGCGCCAATTCCGGCCAGACCCCGCCAGCCAGGTCCGCCAGCACCAGCAATGGCTCCCATATATCCGCCGCCCGATCGTTCAACCCCTCCGGCAAGCTGGGTTCCGCTGCCCTGATCGCCTCCGCATTGTCCGCCACCCACCGCGCGCACTTCCCTCGCCACGACTCCCCGTCCAACTTCCGCAAACGCTCGCACACTTCCCCGGCGCGCTTCCGTTGCATCGACACCACAATGCATCGGTCCATTAGCGTCTCCGGCAACTCCCCGATCGCTGCGATCATCTTCGGGCACCAGCACGAGAACTTCGTCAACCCGCCTTCCTGCGAACTCACCGCTGTCGGATCGATCCTCACCACATACGCCGAGTCCTGGCTGTACCCCGCGTTCAAAATCCCGCGCAACTCCTCCTTCCCTTGCAGGAACGTGTCCGCCTCGTCGATCAACAACGTCGGCTGCACCTTCTCGATCACCCGGAACAACGCCGGCGGACTGATATTCGCCGCCACCAGCGCCCGATTCGTCAACCGGCTCATCAACGTCAGCAACGTTGTCTTCCCGCACCGCTTCTCCGGCGACACCACCCCCACGTACGTCGTCACGCTCCTGAGCTGAAACGCGTACGTGTGCAACGTCCAAAGCGCCAGCGTCTCCGCGACCCACAGCGGCAGCACCACATGCCGCCGCAACAACCCGCTCAATCCATCCAGCAACTCGCTCCCATCCACCGCTTCACTCCATGCCTCCGCCTCCGGCAAATCCAATACGCCGGACCTCTTCGTCTGATTAATGATTGTATTCATATCGCCTCCATTCTCTCAGGGAGGGTCGGACATCTACGGGGGTACCCTCCAAATTCCCAAAAAAATCTTTTCACCCCAAAACCCTAGCAAAACCGCCATTTCCACCCCTCTTTTGGAAGGACGAGCTACCGCGAGTCCCACTTCGAAGTCCGAGCTACTGCGACTCCTACATTCTTGAATTAGCGAGAACGTTACTCTCTCGGGTCACTTCCCTTTTCCGAAATATCAAATCTGAAATCCGAAATTCCCCCGAGGTAGGGCGAGGGGTCCCGCCGCGCCGCCCCCGTGCCACAAAACTTCCCTCAGACTGCGGGACTCCCACGAGCCTTTCCATCGGAGCGCGGACAGCCTGTCCGCCGCCACACCCTTTGGTCGTTTTCGTCCCTTCAGTCCCTTTCCCTGTTCGCCAAAAGTCGCTTGCACTATGCCCTTCCGAGTCCGAAATTACGTCATTACGTATTCCCCTCAGCCAATGTCGAAGTTCGTAAACTACAAAAAGCGTGGCTTTACCTTGCCGCCAGGATGCAAGAACTTGATCGACATATTACTAGTGTCTCGACCGTCCGGATCTCTCGATTCAGAAAAATCGCGACCGACGATTAAGCGTCACCAGTCAGGGAGCATACGCTTGCGGCAAATCGCCGGGCGTGTGGCTACGCTTTTCCAGTTTAAGGCTGACTCCGCCCTCATTCAATTCACCTTGCCTGATCATCGGTTAACGATTCATTTCGGTCGGATGACGGGGCAGTCACCGCTCGGCTCCGCGACGTTCGCTGAGGACGCTGAGCTTGAGCGACGGATGCGAGAACTCTTTGTTGCACGCGGTCTGCGACTGCCCAGTGAGGATTGGACGCCGGCCCACCTCATCCCGGGCATCCCAGTCCAGTTCATCTACTCGATCTCGCCTTTCCCGACCACGGCAACGGACACATCAAACCTGATACTCGGGATCCTGCGCAATGTCTTCCGCCTCGGCAACGATTCCTCCTTGACCTTCCAATACATCGAGATGGCAAATGCCGCCTAACGGTACGTCGTCAAAGTTGCCGGCTCCCGACATTCCTCGTTAACCGTAGCAAGCATCAAGGGAGCCTAGAGAAGTGCATATAGCTTATCATCGCACGCAGCAGCTTTTGTTTTACCGGAAAATTCGTTAGCGGAACGCGAGACGTGGTGTGTGCAGGAAGTGATAAAGCATGGAGGGAGGTTTGATCCCAAACCGAATCGAAGCACTACCTATCGCGTCATTGGAGCCCTCGGGAGTCGCGATTGGGCCCACACTAGCTTCGGAGAAAGATACAAGCCGCTATGGAATACAAGCCTCCTATGAAGATCGTTTCCGAACAGCAGTAGGTTAAGTGCTTGAGTTGATTTACGCCATCGGCTTGAGGGTTTCCTTTCGCGGATGATTCCTTCCACCTTCTCCGTGCTCTTCGTGACCTTCGTGTTCTCAGTGTTGAACTCCCGTTACGTGTTCATTTTTGCGACCTGTCGGGTCAGACGCCCGTACCTGTCGCCCACCTGTCGGCCTGCTCACACCACTTTCGCCCAATGTTTACAGGCCACCTGTCACCCTGTTGCCACCTGACGCCCCCTGGGTCCCCCTCCCACTCTTAATCCTAATCCCTGGCCCCCTTCCTGGAACCAAACGCAACCCAACCGAACCAAATCGAGCCGCGGGCGAAAGGAAACTCGCCAACCGCTGGCGCTGGCGGCTAAACTGCTATAGGCAGCATCAATTCGATCTGTGGACGCAAACAAAGCCATTGAAATGAGCCTTTTGGCTGGTAAACTGCACAACTCGCGATGAGATGAGACAGTTCGCAACGATAGCCGGGAATGCCTTTATGGAACTGATTCGGCAGCCGGTTTTCCTGCTGCTGACAACGAGTTCCGCCGTCTTTTGCATATTCCTGGCCAGCATCCCGTACTTCGCCATGGGCGACGATCCGAAGCTCGCCAAGGACAGCGTGCTCGCGGTAATGCTCCTGGCCGGCCTGTTGGGAGCCGTTTTGTGTGCTTCTGCCTCATTGGCGCGTGAAATTCGCGCAGGCACCGCCCTCGCGGTCCTCGCCAAACCCGTCGGCCGCGCTCAATTCTTGATCGCCAAATATGCCGGACTCGCCGGCGCGCTGACGGTCCTCACCTACGTGAACCTTCTGGCGGCATTGCTCTGCAGCCGCATGGCTTACGACGCCTATGGCGACACCGACTGGCTGGCCCTCTGGATTTTTTACGCCGCAGTTGCCCTGGCATACGGGATGGGCGGGTTCGGCAATTATTTTTTGCGCCGGCCCTTCGTCTCTGACGCAGTGCTTAGCCTCGTGCTCATGACTACGATTGCGTTCATTGTCATTAATTTTCTCGACAAGGACGGCAAGCCGCAGCCATTCGCCGTGGATATCGATTGGCGTATGGCCCAGGCCAGCATTCTGATATTGCTCGCGCTTCTCATCCTCGCGGCGCTCGCGCTGGTCTGCTCGACGCGGCTGGAAATCATTTCTACGCTGGCGATTTGTTCGGCCGCGTTTCTCGTCGGGCTAATGTCCGATTATCTGCTCAGCGGCAGGGCAAAAGACGGGTCATGGTGGGCATCAATACTTTACACTTTAATTCCTAATTGGCAGAATTTCTGGGTGGCCGATGCACTGGTGGAAGGCAAAAAAATTCCCTGGAGCTACATCGGCAAGACGATCGGGTATTCGGCCGCATACGTCGGCGCGGCGTTGATGGCCGGACTGTATTTATTTGAGGATCGCGAATTGAGCTGACATGGAACGAAAAAGAAACGGCGTTATAAATCTGCTGGTCCTGCTTGCGGCGGGCGTGGCCACTTTCGCGGTAGCACGCTACGCGAACTCCTTGAGCGCGCACGTGGCCGTGGCGTTTTTCGCGCTGGGATTACTCGCGGCTCTCGTGAGCTGGTTCCAAATGGGCCTGGAGGAACGTGAGCGCCTCGAGAAACTCGAATTCGACGAACTCACGCGCGCCGCTGGAAGCGCAACTTTGTTCGAAGGCGGCGACGCGGACACATTGGCGGCACGACGTTCGCGCGAACAATTCGAAAAAGCTTTTGTGCCCGGATTCTCGGTGCTGCTGCTGATCCTGCAAGGCGTTGGCGCATGGTGGTTATGGCAATGGGTGCGGCAGGGGATCGGGAACGTGCAGAACACGATGGTGGCGATTTCGCTGGTGGGAATTTTCGCGCTGGTGCTGTTTCTCGTAGGGAAATATTCGACTAACCTCGCGCGGCTGCAAAAGGAACGGCTGTTGCGCCCCAGTGCGGGTTATCTGTTGCTCTGCGCCTATGTGCTGGTGGCGGTGATCGGCGCATTGGTCGCGTGGGAAGCCGGATTTGTGAGCGTCGACAAATATTTGGCGCTCGGGCTGTGCGTGCTGCTCGGGTTGTTGGCGGTTGAGAATGTGCTCACGCTGTTATTGGAGATTTATCGTCCGCGGGTAAAGGGCAAGGTGCAACGTGTTCTTTACGAGAGCAGGTTAGTGGGACTGCTCGGTCAGCCGGAGGGCTTGTTCACCACGATGGCGCACGCGCTCGATTATCAGTTCGGTTTCAAAGTCTCCGACACCGGGTTTTATCGTTTCCTGGAGAAATACCTTGCGCGTCTGGTCCTGGCGCAGCTTGCGATCCTCGCATTATCCACGTGTTTCGTCTTCATCAGCGCTGGCGAAGAGGCGCTCCTGGAACGTTTCGGACGGCCGATTGGAAATGGGAAAGTGCTCGGCCCAGGTTTCCACGTGAAGTTGCCGTGGCCGATCGACCGCGTTTATCGCGAACGCACGCAGGAGATTCGGCAGTTCAACATCGGGTACGCGCACGAGGAGAAGGAACCGCAGGCGAACAAGGGCCCATTGCTCTGGACCGTTGAACATTACAAGAACGAGTTCAACCTGCTCGTCGCCAGCCGCGAAAACGTCGACACGAATTCAGTCACGGGAAAGAAGAGCCCTCCAGTGAACCTGCTCTCGGTGAGCATCCCGGTGCAGTATCAGATTACCAATCTGCATGCCTGGACCTACACGCACGGCGATCCCGCGAAGCTGCTGGAACAGATCGGCACGCGCGAAACAGTCCGCCACCTGGTGAGCGCGGATTTTCAGGAAGTGATGTCCAGCCGTCGATTCAATGCGGCGGATGA
>DATENK010000520.1:0-6849 GCA_035275085.1 Verrucomicrobiia bacterium
AGCGGCAGAAGCTCTGCAAGTGTGCGCGTCTTGCGCACGGCATGCGCGCGCACGCGCGGATCCGGGTCGCCAAGCGCATTTGCCACAGGCGGATTTGTCAGTGCGTAAAATGCATGCAACCGCGCGAGCGGGTTTTTCGAAATCACGAACAGCTTCTCCAGCAGCGGGATGGCGGCAGGGTCTTGTCGCTCATACAACAGCCGCGACGCCGTGTCGCGGTGCCAGCCGTTCGCGTGTTCGAGTGTTTTCACCAGTTCCGCCGTTGAAGCTTTCCCTAAAGCATCGAATTGCCGCCGCTGAAAGTTTTCCGGAACGATCCGATAGATTCGTCCGCGGTCGTTTCCCGCATTCAAGTCCAGTTGCTCCTTAATTGAATCCGGCAGTGACCACGGATGCTCCACCACCTCGCGATACATGTCCGCGAGATACAAGCAGCCGTCCGGCGCATTTGCGAACTGCACGGGCCGAAACCACAAATCCTTTGAAGCGATAAACTCCGATTTCTGTTCATCGGGTGCGCGCCTCGCGACCAATGCGACACCGTTAGGGTAGAGTTTTTTTCGGTGGATCAGATTGCTTCCCACGTCGGCGATGAAGGCATCGCCGTGGTAATCCTCCGGAAACGCATCGCCGCGGTAAATCGTGACCCCAGTGGCTGATGTGAAATAACCGGACGCGCGTCCGCCGCCTTCGACCGGCCCCGGCACTTTGCCCGCCACACGCCAGGCGGTGCGCAACACGCGCCACGGTTCTTCCGGGCTGATGCGGTAGACTTCCGCCGCAGGGCCGTCTTCAGGAATGTCCAGCAGCGGCGGTGGCATCGAGTAAAATGGATTCCGGGCCGCGTAACGTTCGTCATACATCACCAGCTTGATATGCGCGCTGTTGTGGCAGACGAATTTTCGCCCATCGTCGCTGAAGGACATGCCATGTTGGCCGCCGCCCGATTCGGCGCGAAAATCTTTTGGATTTTTCGGGTCGAAGGAAAAATCCTTCCCGCGCAATTCGAGCACTTTGCTGCCGCGGCTGAGAACGCAGCGCATCTTTGCGCCGTTCGGTCCCGTCGCACCATGGATCCGATTATCCAACCCCCAATTGAAGCTGTTCATCAGCCCTTGCACGTTCAGCCTCTCCTGGCCCTCGCCGAAACCCGTGAACACCAATTGCCGAATATCGGCCTTCTTGTCACCATTGGTATCCTTCATGAAGAAAATGTCCGGCGTGGCGCCCACGAATACGCCGCCGTCGTAGCAAATTACCGCTGTCGGCCAGGGCAGGTCGTCCGCGAAGATTGTGCTTTGGTCAAAGCGTCCATCCCCATCCGTGTCTTCCAGCAATCGCACGCGCCCAAGCTGCATGTGCCGGCGCTCGGAATAATCCCGCATCTCGATTACATACAGCCTGCCATCTTCGTCAAAGGACATGGCGACCGGATCCATAACCAGGGGTTCAGCCGCGGCGAGTTCCAGTTTGAAGCCGGGACGGATTTGGAAGGTCGAGAGAGCGTTGGTCGCCTCGGTGGGTGGAGTGCGCGGCAGGAGATCGGCAGCGATCGCCGAAGCACCAAGCATTAAGCACCAAGCACCAGAGAATAACCAAATCCCAAGACGCAACAGGAAGGATGGCCAGTGGTGATTGGTGATTTTCAACGGTAATTACTTTGCTGCTTCGCGCGTAGACATTTTCTTGAACAAATTGCTTTTCGTGGTGAGGAACATGCCATTCGTAATGTTGTTCAGGTTTCGCCGAGCTTCCTCGAATTGTCCACTATTGATCTGGACGCGCGCGAAATGGATATACACACCCTGCCGTTCAATGTCATCGCGCGCTTTCGGCAGCGCCGCCTTCCACGCTTTCAATGCCTCGTTCCAATGGCGCAAGTAGGCTTTGCGGTCCGCCTCAGCGTCACCGGTCTTGGGCGGATCGAATCCATAATAGCTCTGTGCGTAATCCGTCGCCAAAAGGAAATTGTCCGGGTCCAGTTCGACCGCCTTGCGATAAAAGTTCATCGCCTTGTCGAACACCTGCTGCAAACTTACCTTGTAATAGTTCGTCGCGTCGCTGCGGAACAGTGAGGTGGTCAATCCCAGGTTGTGCCAATAAACCGACTCGGCGGGCTCCAGTTCGATTGCTTTCTCGTAATACTCAAATGACTTCAGAACGGGGCTGTTATGGCCGAACCAGTTCGCCAAATTGTTCCATGCGGCCGGGTTCTTCGGGTCTGCCAGCCGCGCGCGCTCCCAGTAATCGAATGCCTTCTCTTCCTCGCCGATATCGTTCAGAAAACTGCCATAGGCGAGTAATGCGCCGGCGTGTTTCGGGTGTTTCTCAATGAAATCTTCATAACCCTTGCGCACCGCTGCGAAGCGCTTGTCGATGCGCGCGTTCAGTACTGCTGGCTCGACGCCCGCGCCTTTTGCTGCAAACTGGTTGTTCTCCTTGATCCAGGCATCCACTTCCGCCTGCGCCGCATCGTCCGCCTCCATCAGCCTGTGATACTCAGCATCGACCGGATCGTTTTTGTCCGGCACGGGGACAGAGATGCCGGTTTTGGTCTTCACCAGGTTGCTCAGCGCCGCCGGCTGGTTTGTCGCCAGCAACGCCGAAAGCGCGCCCACAAGCAAATCACTCACATCGCCAAACTAAAACAGCGCAATGCGCATGTCTATCGGCGACTCTTGTTTTCACTTGTCGGCTTCGCATTCACCTGCAACGTTTTTGCGGCATGAACATTGTCGAAGATCTGCAATGGCGCGGGCTGATCGCCGATTGCACCGACACTGAAGGGCTCCTGAAGCGATTGCAACAGGGCCCGATCACGCTCTATGCGGGTTTCGATCCGACGGCCGACAGCTTGCATGTTGGAAACCTCGTGCCGCTGCTGGCACTACGACGGTTTCAATTATTCGGCCATCATCCGATTGCGCTGGCCGGCGGCGCCACTGGCCTTGTGGGCGATCCCAGCGGAAAGAGCGCCGAACGCAATTTGCTAACGCCGGAAGTCCTTGGCGCAAACATCGCCAAGGTCCGGGAGCAATTGCGTGCCTTGCTGGATTTCGACACAAAGAATAATCCGGCGCGCCTCCTCGACAATGCAAGCTGGACCGCGGATGTAAGTTATCTTGATTTTCTGCGCGATATTGGCAAGCACTTCACCATCAACATGATGGTCGCCAAGGAGAGCGTGCGCGCCCGGATGGAGGACCGTGAGGCAGGTATCAGCTATACAGAGTTCAGTTACATGCTGCTGCAGGCATTCGATTTTTATCATCTGCGCAAGGACCACAATTGTGAGTTGCAGGTGGGTGGTAGCGACCAATGGGGCAATATCACGGCCGGAATCGACCTTTGCCGGAAGAAGCTAGGCGCGTACGTTTTTGGGCTGACACATCCGCTGATCACGACGGCTTCCGGCATGAAGGTCGGCAAGACGGAGCAAGGTGCCGTATACCTCGACCCCGCGCGCACCAGCGTGTACAAATTTTATCAGTATTGGATCCGCACGGATGATCGCGACGTAATCCAGTATCTAAAATATTTTACGTATCTCGCACACGAGGAGATCATGCAGCTTGAAAAAGCTCACACCGAAAAACCCGAGACGCGCGAAGCGCACAAGGCGCTGGCAAAGTCCGTGACCGACCTTGTCCATGGTCCTTCGGCAACACAGGACGCAATCCGGGCCAGCGAGATTCTCTTCGGTGGCGGACTGGAAGGAGTGAACGAAGCCACGTTCAATGACGTGGTGGGTGAAGTGCCTTCCAGGCAGATGGAACCGAAAGACTACCCGTTGGTGGATCTGCTGGTGCTTTCGGGCCTTTGCTCCAGCAAAGGCCAGGCGCGCAAGGATGCCGAAGGCGGCGGGATTTACCTCAATAACATCCGTGAGAGCGATCCGCAGCGCGTCGTTTCCGGCAAAGATTTGCAGTTCGGCAAACACTTACTACTGCGCAAGGGAAAGCGCAATTACGTGGTCCTCTCCCTTGCCAAAACCGGTGCGCATCATGCAACATGAAGTATGAGCAAGTGCGCTGGGTACCTGCCGGAATTTGACGACGCTGATGACAACGATGAAGTCGAGCGCCGCCGCCGCGTTCACCGGCCGCGGGGGTCGGGCAAACGCAAGCATCCGGTGCGCGTCGGCTCGCAGGGACGTGCGTCCGCCCACGGCTACTGCTGATGGTCACCATTCCTGAATCGATTCAGATGAGACCCACTGATTTGCGGGGCATGTTGCAATATGTCCCGCGTTTTCGCGAAAAGGTGTTTGTAGTCGCGATCGATGGGGCAATTGTGACCAACGAAAATTTCGGCAACATCCTGCTGGATGTGGCGGTGCTCCGGTCGCTCAACATTCGCGTGGTGATCGTGCATGGCGCGTCTGCCCAAATCCGGCAACTTGCCGATCAACAAGCGGTAAAAGCGTCGGACCTTGACGGAGCGGGCGTAACCGATGAGGCCACATTGAAACTCGCGCTAACGGCATCGAATCGCCTGACGCACGAAATCCTCGAAGGGCTGTCGGCGAATGATCTCCGCGCGGTCAGTACTAATGGCGTTATCGCGCATCCGATGGGGATTCTGCAGGGCGTTGACCATCTATTCACGGGCAAGGTCGAGCGCGTGGATGTCGAGTTATTCCAAAGTTTGTTGACGCAAGGGATTACCCCGGTCGTGCCGCCGCTCGGCTTTGACGGCGACGGCAAAACCTATCGTGTGAACTCCGATCACATGGCCGCCTCCATTGCCGAGGCATTGAAGGCGATCAAACTTCTTTTCATCACCACCACCGACGGGTTGTACCATAAAGGCGAGTTGATCCGGCAAATGCTCGCGAGCGACCTTGAGCAGATCCTCGCGCAGAAAAAGCCGGACATGCCGCAGGATCTGCAATCCAAAGCCATCCATGCGGTCGCCGCCTGCCGCGCCGGAATTCCGCGTGTGCATATCATCAATGGCTCGGTGGACGAAGGCCTGCTCGCGGAAGTCTTTTCCAACGAGGGCATCGGCACGCTCATTTATGCCAACGAGTATCAGCAGGTTCGGCGCGCGATGAAAAAAGACATTCGAGCCATCATGCAACTCACCAAGAATGCAGTCGCTGCCGAGGAACTGGTGCGGCGAACACGAGCTATTATCGAGAAGCAGCTTAACGACTATTACATCTTCGAAACGGATAAAAACCCGGTTGCGTGCGTGGCGTTGCATGCCTATCCCGAGCAGCGCAAAGGCGAACTGGCGTGCCTTTATGTAAATGCCTCGCACGAAAACCAGGGGATCGGCCGCAAACTACTGCAATTCATCGAAGCCAAAGCCCACGAGATGGGATTGACCGAATTGTTTGCGCTCTCGACACAAGCTTTTACCTGGTTCAGTTCCAAGGGCGGCTTTATTGAAGGCACCCCCGACGATCTTCCCCCCGGTCGACGCGAAAAATACGACCAAAGCGGCCGAAACTCGAAGGTCCTGAAAAAAATTCTTACGGAACCGCCAAAAGTCCCCGTCTAGTTTTCTCAGACTTTGGAATGATTCGCAGACTTGCGGAAAACGCGTACAAAAAGAAGAGGGCGGGTGAGCAGTCCGCCCTTTCGTTTGTACCCTAAAGCAACCCCCTAACGGGAAGCGTTTTCGCAGAATTCAGGCCGTTTGGGCAATGGGGTGAATTCCCTATAAAAGTTAAGAAGGTAACTGGGTCTGACGACCGCAGTAAAAAACCACCGCCACTGGCTGCTCCCAGGCATACAACAATTAAGTCCGGATCTTGATACGAGTTCTCCGCCGTATCAATCCACACTGTTCAGCCAGTGGCGGATGATCTTCAAATGTGGTTTAAGCAGCGGCCGTACCACTCCCAAATCTGAGAAACTTAAAGCGTGATCGCGCGGTAGAACTTCCGTGGCGCGACTGCGGAAACGGTGTCAGTGAGATCGACCGATCCCGTCGCGTTCGTGACCGTGGTGAGCGTGGTCCACGTTTTCAAATCCGCCGAGACCTGAACCTGATACCGCTGGCCTGCTGTGCCCGTGAGTTTCGTGCGAATCTGGCCGTTGGTGATGGTAGAATTCCCGAAGCGGGCCGCGATTGGCGTGCCGGTGGTGCCGCCGGACGGCCCAATAATTTGGGCGAGGTTAAGGCGCGCCCCCGTGGTTGATTTGCCGGACAGCGACGTCGTCGCAGTCGCGCCCTGCAGCAAGGCCTGGCGGATCTGGCTTGCGGATTGCCCTGCGTGTGTCGAGGCATAGAGCGCTGCGGCGCCGGTGACGTGCGGCGTGGCCATGGATGTACCGCTCATATAACTGTATCCGCTCGGAACGGTCGAGAGTACGTCAACGCCTGGCGCGCCAATGTGGACGGTGCGCAAACCGAAATTCGAGAACCCGGCCAGCGCGCCATTGCGATCGATGGCCGCCACCGCAAGGACCGCGTTATAGCCTGCCGAGGATTCCGTGCTGGTGCCGCGGCTCGTATCGTAGTTCGAAGGATAATTTGCGATAGAGTCGTTGTTAAGCCCAACCCCATTTGCGTCTCCATTTCCCGCGGCGGCGACAAAAATAATGCCGGCTTTCGCCGCACGGAGAATCGCATCGTGTAGGGCTTGGGAATAGCCGCCCCCGCCCCAGGAATTGTTCAATGCAACGATGTTCAGCCCGTGGCGCTTCTTGAGGTCGACATAATAATCGATCGCATCAATGGCATCGGACGTATAACCGCCTCCCGCACCGAGAAATTTAGTGGAAATGATGGTCGCGTTCCAATTCACGCCGACGACACCTTTGGCATTCCCGCCAGCAGCGGCAATGGTTCCGGCGACATGCGTGCCGTGATTATCGCCCCCCGCATCGTATACCG
>DATENK010000521.1:0-9175 GCA_035275085.1 Verrucomicrobiia bacterium
ACCCGGTCATCGACCAGGCCTTGGCAAAGCCATGGACAACAATCGTATGTTCGTAATGGGCTGGGGACATGCTCGCGACGCTTTTGTGGACGGCGCCATCGTAGAGCAAATGCTCGTAGATTTCGTCGCTCATGATGAGCACGCCTTTCTCGACGCAAATGTCGCCGAGCGCTTTGATCTCAGCGGGCGAATACACCGTGCCCGTGGGATTACTCGGGCTGTTCAGAATGAACAGACGCGTGCGCGGCGTGATCGCCTGGCGCAACTGCTCCGGCGTCACTTTAAATTCGGTGCGATCGCTCGTCTGGAGAATAACTGGGTTCGCGCCTGCAAGTTTCACCATCTCCGGATAGCTCAGCCAATACGGCGCAGGGATGATGACTTCATCGCCCTCCTGGCACGCCGCCATGATGATGTTGTAGCAGGAATGTTTTCCGCCGCAGGATACGATGATCTGGCTGGGCTTATAAGCGAGCCCGTTCTCGCGTTTGAACTTATCTGCAATCGCCTGCCGCAATTCGGGAATGCCGGCGCTCGCTGTATATTTGGTGAAGCCTTCCGTCAGCGCCTTCGCCGCGGCGTCTTTTATGTGCTGGGGGGTATCGAAATCCGGCTCACCGGCCCCAAAGCCGACCACGTCCTGCCCCTCGGCCTTCATCTGCTTGGCCTTGGAATCAATGGCTAAAGTCAGCGAAGGCGCAAGCGACGCGGCGCGTTTCGATATGCGATACTCGATCATAAAGCCGGGAGAGAGTACGGCGAGACACCGCCTGCGCAAGTGTTTTCCAGAGAACGGAAGTTAAGGGTCAGGCCGCCGCTTTATCGGATTTGCGACGCATGACGGGTTTGCATTCGCCGGCGACGACGTTGCGGGTGATCTTGACGGCGAGGATGTCGCCGCTGCTGGGGACGTCGAACATGACGTCGAGCATCAGGCGTTCGAGAAGACTGCGCAGGGCGCGGGCGCCAGTGCCCTTTTTATGGGCCTGGCCGGCTAATTCGCGCAGGGCGTCAGGGGTAAATTCCAGTTCCACGCCTTCCATGGCCATGAGCTTTGTGTATTGCTTGGTCAACGCGTTCTTCGGTTCGGTCAGGATCGAAACGAGTTGTTCCTCCGTGAGCGGATCGAGCACGGTCACCATTGGCAGGCGGCCGATAAATTCCGGGATGAAACCGAACGCGAGCAAATCTTCGGGCTCCACGTGGTGAAGAATCTTGTGGCGCTCGACTTCGGAAAGCTGGCGGCCGGAATCGACTGCGTTGAAGCCCATGACACGATGGCCAAGACGGCGTTGGATAATCTGCTCGAGGCCGACAAATGCACCGCCGCAAATAAAGAGGATACCTGTGGTGTTGACGCGAATGTATTCCTGCTGCGGATGCTTGCGGCCGCCCTGCGGGGGCACATTGCAGACGGTGCCTTCGAGGATTTTCAGCAGGGCTTGCTGCACGCCTTCACCGGAAACATCGCGTGTGAGCGAAACGTTTTCGGTTTTGCGCGCGATCTTGTCAATCTCATCGATATAGACGATGCCGCGTTGGGCGCGCTTCACGTCGTAATCGGCGTTTTGGAGGAGACGCAAAATGATGTTTTCGACGTCTTCGCCGACGTAACCGGCTTCCGTAAGCGTGGTAGCGTCTGCAATCGCGAAAGGCACATCGAGGATTCGCGCGAGACTGCGAGCAAGCAACGTCTTGCCAGAGCCGGTGTGACCGATCAGCAGGATGTTGCTCTTTTCGAGCTCCACGTCACCCGGACGGGCGCTGGTCCATTCATCGGTGCCACGCGCAACTGGTTCGTTGAGAATGCGCTTGTAGTGGTTATGAACGGCGACCGACAAAGTTTTCTTGGCCTGGTCTTGGCCGACGCAATAGAGGTCGAGATGCTTTTTGATGTCGGCGGGTTTAGGGACCTGCTGAATGCCTGCGGCGGGTTTTTTCTGCTCGGGCAGCAACTCCTTATCGAGAACGTTTTTACAAAGGATGACGCAATTGTCGCAGATGTAAACGCCGGGGCCGGCGATGAGCTTCTTGACTTCAGCGTGAGATTTTCCGCAAAAACTACAGAGGGTCAGATTAGTCGGCCTCGCCATAAAGTGCGCTGATTATCGGCTGCCAGTATAATTTAATTCTTTTGGTCCGCCAAGCCCGGAATTTCTTTGCGTGACACGACTACTTCATCCACCAAACCATAATTTTTGGCTTCGTCCGCAGTCATAAAGTAATCGCGATCGGTGTCTTTTTCCACCTGCTCGACCGATTTGCCCGTGTGATTGGCGATAATGCTGTTTAAACGCTGCTTAAGACGCAGCATGTGCTTCACGCGGATTTCCACGTCGCTGGCGGCGCCTTCGGCCCCGCCAAGGACCTGGTGGATCATAATATTGGCGTTTGGAAGGGCGTAACGTTTGCCTTTTTTGCCCGCGCACAAGAGCACTGCCCCCATGCTGGCGGCCTGGCCGATGCAGTAGGTGTTCACGTCGCATGTCAGGAACTGCATGGTATCGTAAATAGCCAGTCCGGCGGAGACGCTGCCACCAGGCGAATTGATGTACAAATGGATGTCTTTCTTGGGCTCCGCCATTTGCAAGAACAGCATCTGGGCGATGATATAATTGGCCTGGGCGTCGTTAACGTGATCGCCCCCGGCGTGGGCGCCGAGAAAGACGATTCGGTCCTGCAAAAGTCTTGAAAAAATGTCCCATTGACGTTCGCCGCGGCCGGTCTGTTCCCAAATGTAGATCGCGCTGGTATCGCGTGCTTCAGTCGTATCCCTAGGCTTAAATAAATGTTCCATCAGATTGCCGCAACGTAGCCAACCCTGCACAGACCGTCAAGCGTAGCAGCCCGTATAAATGTCTCCGTAAATCCACGCGCTACCGCAACCCCAAAGGCGGAACTCGGAAGAATTCACTTCGCCGCCGGGCGATTCGCACGATTCGCGCGCTTCGCCTGACGGGCGGGTGCGGGCTTCCACTGCGCCGGAATAAGTTCTGCATTCCATTTGTCCCAGGCGGCCTGCAGCTGCGCGACTTTCTTCGGCTCCTTGTCGCTCAAATCGTTCTGTTCGCCAACGTCCTTTGCAAGATTAATGAGGAGGGGCTTTTCCACGACGGCATTTCCTCGTCCCCCCTTAACGAGTTTCCAGTCACCCTGCCGGATCGCCATCTGCTGCCCGAAGCGCCAATAAAGGGCCTCGTGCGGGGCGCCCTTCTTCTTGCCGCTAAGATAAGGCAGCAAATCCACGCCATCGAATTTCTCTTTCATTTCCACTCCCGCGGCCACAAGCGCTGTCGGCAGAAAATCCAATTGAATCACCGGTTGGTCATAAACTTTCCCGGCTGGTAAATGGCCCTTCCATTGGAACAGGAATGGCACGTGAATGCCACCTTCCCAGGTTGACGCCTTATAGCCGCGCAACTTGCCGTTATCGGATGCGTTCGCCGGCGGCCCACCGTTGTCGCTGATGAAAAACATCAGCGTATTTTCTTCCAGCTTGTTTTCCTTCAAGGTCGCCAACACACGACCGATCGCATCATCCATGGCCGACATCATGGCCGCGTACGTGCGGCGCTTTTCTTCCGCGATGTTCGGAAAACGATCGCGATACTTGGCGGGCGCTTGCAGCGGCGCGTGCACGGCATTGAAAGCGAGATAAAGGAAAAATGGATTGTTCTTGTTGCGCTCGATGAATCCGACCGCCTCGCGCGATAAGGCATCCGTCAGATATTCTTTCTCGTCAACCACATCAAACCCGCGCATCACGGGGTTGTTCCCGTCCGCTTTGGCGTCCGTGTAAGAATGCGCACCGCCGAGAAAGCCAAAATATTCCTGGAAGCCGCGGTTCAGGGGATGAAACTTTTTGTCGTGCCCCAAGTGCCATTTGCCAACCAGCGCGGTCGTATACCCGGCCTCTTTGAGGCGGTCAGCGAGCGTCTTTTCTTTCAAGGATAATCCGACATCGATGTTTTTTGCGACCGGCGGCCCGGGATTGAACTCGTGCCCGAACCGTTGCTGATAACGCCCGGTCAATAGCGCCGCGCGCGTGGGACTGCAATACGGACCCGACACGTAGCCACTGCTGCACCGCACACCGTTCTTCGCAATCGAATCAATGTGCGGCGTTGGAATGTCCTTGCACCCGTGCACCCCCACGTCGGCATAGCCCATGTCATCGCCTACAATCAGGAGGATGTTTGGGCGCTGTGAAGCGCCTTGCGCGATTACTGCAAGTAACGCGCTGACCACGCAGACAAAACGCCTTCTCATAATCACTCCGGCACCTGGAAGGCACGGGCGCGGAAGAGAAAGTCCACAATGTTTCCTTCGTGCGGCTGCAGCCAGTTGAGCTTGATGGTCGGGATCGGGCCGATGTTCAAGCGGTCGATGTGGGTCGCGTCCATTAATTGTTGCTGCCATTTTTTGTCGTTCGTGATCGCAGAACACACCAGCGTAGGGCCGATCTTTTCCAACATTTGATCCTGCGGGCATTCAACCACCGTGACGTAAGGGAACATGTATTCGGTGTTGGCGATTTTGCGCTCGGGTGCATCGCAATGGATCACCCACGGCCGCAGGTAAGCGCAACGTTTCATCTCAACGAGCCGAGGACCAAACTTCGCGGTCATGTCCGTAACGCCGGGTTCGGCGAGTTTGTCGCGAATTGAGCCATGGATCGCTTGCGGCTGCCCGGGAACCGTGAAGGCAGCGAGGCCTGCCGTCGGGTCCTCTGGGGGTTTGGGCTCGATCGGCCCGAGCCGTTCGGCCAACGCGGCCGCGATTTCTTTGGTGTGGCGCGATGCCCAAACACCAGAGCAGTTAATGCAGCCGCGCCCGCTGTTCAGGTAAACGCTGTCGACCATAATATCGATGTACTTTTGCCACTGATCGACCACGTCGTCGCCGAGCAAAAATTTGCTGAAGCCGGGTCCATGCACCTGCACGCAAGGGTTGCCTTCGTAGCGCTTCACGGTTTCCGTGCTCCCAAAGATTTTCACGCGCCGAACTTTGTTCACCACCTCGGCGCCCATTTCGCCGCCGCCGGGATAAATGCTGATACACTCGCGTGGCACGCCGGCCTGGAAGAATGCCGCCGCCATACGATAAGGCGTCCAGGGTTCCTGCGGCCCCGGCTTGAGCACGAGCCCCACCTGCATGGGGATCACCGGCAGCCAAAGTGTGTGGACGCCTGGTGAATTCGATGGCAAAACCAGTCCGAGAGCCGGTGATTGCGCCTGGTAGCTCACCGTAATGCCGCGCGATTCCACACCGTAGCCGCGCGTAAGTATTTCGAGATCCAACCCGCGCGTGAGCGCATCGAGGATTTTGTCCATGTTCGAAAGAACGAAATGGTTCTTCGACATGTTGGCCTTGCACATGTGCTCAGGCAAGCCGGTGGACGCGGATTGCTGACGCGCGAAATCGTCCGGTGACTGCGAGCCATCGCCCATCGGCAACGTCCCGTCGCGATAAAAGTCCGCCGCCTTCTTCATCATCTGGATCAATTCGCGGCACGGAATTTCGCGCAATACGTCGCGCGCGCGCTGGAGCTGACGGACGTCCTTGGCGAGCAAGCCCGGATTGGCTTGGCTGACCTTCGCCAACGGTTCGCCGCTAATAAAATGAAGGACCGTATCCTCCTCGAGGCTGGTGTAGGGCTGTCCCCACCGTAAAACCGGAATGTTAAGCATACGTTATTCGACGGCCAATAGCCCACAGATTCAAGGACAAAATGCCAGCAAGAGACGTTTGAGGCCGGTCAAACCGGGTGTATAACTCTCCGATGCGCGAGAGCTGCATGGTGACAGTAATCATCCCGACCCGACCCGGGCAAGCGGATGTACCGGCGTTATCGGCAGCCCGGCGATTGCGGTACCCCGCGGAGTGCCTTGAGTTCTGTATCGTGCGCGGGAAGCAACCGGCCATTCAGCGTAACGAGGCCATCAAAGCAGCCAAAGGCGAGATCGTCTATTTCCTGGATGACGATGCGCAGCCACACCCCGAAAACCTGGAGCGGGCTATCGCGCATTTTCGTGATCCCAAAGTCAGAATGGTGGGTGGACCGAATTTGTGCCCTGCCAGTGCGCCTTTTATCGAACAGGTATTCGCGGTGGTACTTGGGAGTTGGGTGGCGTTCGGTCCCAGTCGTGCGAGATATCAACCGGTGGGACGCCCGCGCCCTTCCACCGAAAAGGAGTTGATCCTGTGCAATCTCCTCGCACGGCGCGATGCCTTGCTTGAACAGGGTGGATTCGATGCATCACTCTATCCAAATGAGGAAAACGCGCTCATGGACAATGTGCAAAAGCGCGGCGGCGTGCTGATCTATGATCCTGAAATTGTCGCGTATCGCCGACCGCGACCAACCCTGAAAGCGTTTATTAGGATGCTGCTCAATTATGGCCGCGGGCGTGCGGAACAGTTCCGGTTGCATCCGACCGCAGGGTCCGCCCTCAATTTTGCGCCGCCATTGTTCTGCGTTTATCTGGTGCTCTCGCCTTTCTTTGGGGGGACAGGTCTCGTCCCGCTGGCCGCCTATGCATTGGCAATCGTTCTGCAAACATTTTACTCGGCCGTGATTAACAATTCCGTCCGTGCATTCCTTGCAATGCCGCTGCTGACGATCACGCATATCGCTTACGGCCTCGGCTTTTGGCGCGGCTTGTTCACTCGCTTGCGGCCCAAAACAGCCCTCGACAGTGAAGTGAGCCTGGAGCGCGCATGAAGTCTGTGTCGGCGGTTTGGAAGAAAGCGATCCGCGACTCGCCGGATCCAGAGCGAGCGGCCCACTACGTGAAGGAGCTGGGTTTGAAAGACGCTTCACCCGAGCAAGCGCGCGTCCTGGCGGCTTTATTCAGCGGTTCGCCGGCGTCGGCTGAGTTGCTCCGCTTGCATCCGAAATGGATCCAATCCCACTTGCAACCAGATCTGCTGCGCAATCCTCGCCGCGAACAGGGCCTGCGCCGCGAGATGACAGGAGCCAGCCTTCCGCAAATTCGCGAATTCAAACAGCGCGAGATGGTGCGCATTGCCGCGCGCGACCTGGCGAGGTTCGGGAATTTGCCGCAAATCACGGAAGAGATTTCCGCCGTGGCGGATATTTGTCTCGGCGCCGTATTCGATCACTGCCGTGCCGAATTGAGCGCGAAATTCGGCAAGCCTTTTCATATGGACGCGGACGGGAATTGGCACTCCACAGAATGCGCCGTGCTGGGCATGGGCAAACTTGGGGGCAAGGAGCTCAATTACAGTTCGGATGTGGATGTTTTGTTTGTGTATAGCGACGAAGGCGGCGTATTCAAGGAAGCTCCGCGCAAGGGAGTTGAGTCACATTCGCTGAAGAACCACCAATTTTTTAAGCGGCTCGCCGAAGCATTTATCGGCGAAGTTTCGCGCGACCTTTTCCGCATCGACCTGCGCTTGCGGCCTGAGGGCGACAGCGGTCCGCTGGCACGTTCGTTAGGCAGTTATGAAACCTTCTACGTCCAATGGGGGCAGGCATGGGAGCGGATGATGCTTATTAAGGCGCGGCCCGTCGCGGGCGATCCATCGCTTGGCGCGGAATTCCTGGAAATGGTCCAGCCGTTTCGCTATCCGCGTTCCGTCGATGAAGGCTTTCTGCGGGAGATTGGCGCCATGAAAGACCGCATAGAGCAGGAAGTCGTCAAGGCAGGCGAAATCCATCGTAACGTAAAACTTGGCCACGGTGGCATTCGAGAAATTGAATTCGTGGCCCAGTCCTTGCAGGTCATTCATGGCGGGAGAATTCCTTTTCTCCAAACGGGGCAAACGCTACCCGCGCTCCAGAAGGTGGCTGACTATCACCTCCTCAAACGCCAGGAAACGAAAGGACTGGAAACAGCGTATTGCTTTCTGCGGGATCTGGAGCATCGCCTGCAAATGGAAAATTACTTACAGACGCATACTATCCCGACCTCCGGCAAGGCCCAGGAACGGCTCGCAGCATTAATGGGGTTTTCGAACCGCAAACATTTCGAGACAGTACTCGCCGGGCACACGAAGCACGTACGCGGCGTGTACGAACAACTATTCAAAAACGAGAGCGAGCGTCCTCGCGAGGTTCCACTGGAACTCGACTCGGGGGCATGGCGAGCGATTCTCGTTCAACATTCCTTCCGCGACCCTGACAAATGCTTGCGTTTACTCAACGAGTTCGCCAAAGGCCCCGGGTACGTCCATGTCTCGCCCCGAACCGTCGAGCTCGCTATGCAGCTCATCTCACGGTTGCTGGCGCTGTGCCCGAAGACAAGCGACAAGGAACTTAAGCCGAAAGCGCTCTCTGACCCGGACCGCGTGCTCACGCGCCTGGATACTTTCATCGCGAATTACGGCTCGCGCGCCATGCTCTTTGAGGCATGGGCGTCGAATCCGGCCTACTTCGAGTTAATGGTTCTCCTGTTCGATCGCTCGGAATTTCTTGCCGAACTCGCGATTCGCACACCAGACCTCGTTGATGGTCTGGTTGCCAGCGGCTACTTGCGCCGGCGCAAGACCGGACCAGAAATCCTGGATGAGTTACGGCATGGCCATAAGGACGAGGACCAGTTGTTATGGTTGCGCCGTTATCACAAAACCGAACTGATGCGCATCGGCTTGCGCGACATTCTTGGCCTTGCTGATTTTGAGCAGAATCTTATCGAACTGTCCGGGTTGGCCGACGCCTGCCTCGAATACGCCACGGAGTCCGTTCTGCGCAAACACAAGATCAGAAAATCGCCCTTTGCCATCATCGGGCTCGGCAAACTCGGCGGTCAGGAAATCAATTATGGCTCTGATCTGGACCTGATGTTTGTCGCCGAGGAAGGGGCGCAGAACATCGCCAAACTGCAGCGCATCGCCACTGAGATTCTGGACATGCTCTCGCGCCAGACGGAATTCGGTGTCGCATTCGTGACCGATGCGCGTTTGCGACCCGATGGCGAGAAGGGCTTGCTCGTGAACACCCTTCGCGCTTACAGCAATTATTACAAGCGACGAGCGCAACTATGGGAACTGCAGGCGCTGTCGCGGCGCCGGGTAGTGGCAGGCAACCGCGCGGTGGGCCAAGCATTCGAGAAAATGGTGGCGCGGCTGACGGATTTTTCCCAAGGCGGGCCGCCGAATTGGAAAGCAGAGATCGCAAGGATGCGCCAGCGCATCGAGAAGGAACGCACCC
>DATENK010000522.1:0-2683 GCA_035275085.1 Verrucomicrobiia bacterium
TATGGTACGAGCGATCCCGAGTTCGCCGCATCCGCGCTGGCCTTGGCTGATCCTGTCCTCATTCCCGGGAACAAAATTGAGCTGCTCCTGAACGGGGATGAATACTTTCCGGCGATGCTCAATGCCATTCGCGGAGCGCGCCAAACCATCAACTTCGAAGCGTTTATTATGTCTTCCGACGAGGTTGGCGAACAGTTCCGGGATGCGTTTTGTGACCGGGCCCGCAACGGCGTGGAAGTCCGAGTACTGTTGGATGGGATCGGCTCCGGTTGGAATCTGAAGAACTCCGATGTGTCGTTGATGAAAAAAGCCGGCTGCAAGTTTGCCTATTATCATCCAACCCATTCATTGCGCGCCGACCGCAGCAATCGGCGCACGCATCGCCGGGTCCTGGTAGTTGACGGAAAGCTTGGATTCACCGGCGGCGCGGCGTTTGAGAAAAGATGGTTGGGTCACGCGCAGGACAAGGATCATTGGCGCGACGGACAGATCCGGATTGAAGGTCCGGTGGTGGCCAAACTCACGGCGGCCTTTCAAGAGCATTGGATTAAAGCGTTTGACGAAGTCCTAACCGGTGCGAGCCAGTTTCCGCCGTTGTCGGATGCCGGTGAAGCAAAAGCGCAAGTCGTACTCTCGCGCTCTTTTTCCGTGGCGCCGGTCCCGCTGGTGCAGGCGGTAGCATTTACCGCGGCGCAGAAACGCATCTGGATTACGAATTCGTACTGCACGCCGACGAAGAATCAGGTTGAGCACTTGGTTAAAGCGGTTAAACGCGGAGTCGATGTGCGGCTGCTTCTGCCTGGCCAGCATCAGGATCAGCCGCATACGGAATCTGCCGGTCGAACTGCCTACGGAAAGATGCTGGAGGGCGGTGTCAAAATTTTCGAATACGAACCAACCATGATCCACCAGAAGTCGTTAGTCGTAGATGGACTTTTCTCGATGTTCGGTTCGTCCAACCTGGACGCGCGTTCGTCCGAGATTAATGAAGAATTGGACGTCGTGGTTTATGACGAAGCGTTTGGCCATCAAATGGAAGCGGTGTTCGAAAGCGATCTGAAATTTTCTCGGGAGTACACGCTTGAGCAGTTCAAAAACCGGTCGCTCTGGGAACGGGTGAGCGAGCCGCTCATGGCCCCTTTTCGCTCGCAGCTATAGTCTCTGGCTGGTTAGTCTGCTACAAATTAGAATTGACATAATTATTGTGACTCCTCAGGCTAGCCGCACTTAAGCCGCTGGGGGATTACTACATATGAATTCACGAACCTTGAATCGCACTCTAAAAATCGCGTCCTTCGCGGCCGCACTCCTCGCTCTTGCCCCTTGGCAACCCGGGCGCGCTGACACGATCGCGCTGGACTTTACCGGCGGCGGCGGATTATTTCCCGTCTCGCCTCAGACGGTTGGTTGGGCGTTTACTCTCAACACTTCTGTCACGGTGACTAACCTGGGTCTTTATGATACGCCTAACGACCCCACGGTTCCCGCGACCAACCCGCCGGGCGACGGATTGCTGGAATCACATCCGGTCACGATCTGGACCAGCGCCGGAGTGCAGGTGGCGCAGGCCACGGTTGATAACAGTGGAACTCTCGTGGACGGATTCCGCTACGTTTCAATAGCGCCAACTATGCTTGCGGCCGGTAACTATGTTATCGGTGGGTTCTACATGGGCGTTCCGCCGACTTTCCCAAATACGACGGACCGGTTCATCGCCAACGCGATTATCACGACTGCTCCCGAGGTCACCTACACTGAGAGCCGCAGCTTCAGCGGTGGAAGCGGCCCTACCTTTCCGTCGGGAAATGTGTTCGCTTTTCCGAATGGTTATTTCGGACCAAATTTTCAGTTCACCACGCCGACAAATGGCAATGGCGTGCCCGAGGGAGGAAGCGGCATATTGCTATTGGCGGTAGGAGTCGGAGCAGTTGTTGCCGTTAGGAAACAGCGAGCAGCGAGCAGCGAGGTAGAGATTATCGGGTGGCGAGCATAAAGCCTCGACGCCTCTCTTGCCTAACGAGTAATTGATTTTCACAGGGTGGGGGAGCTGAGCTATCCCGACCCGCTTTAATTCGCGATGCGTGCTAACCCCTTAACCGAGCGGAGTTTCCTGGGCGCGCTGAGGTGCTGAAGCTGCCGCCATTCCGGAAAATCTTCTGTGACCTCCAATGAATCGCGGTCTAACCAAGCGATGCGACTAACGCGCTTCCCGTACACAGCGGGGTAACTATGTGATCGGCGGGTTTTACATGAACGTGCCGCCAAAACCTTTTGGCTACTGCCCTTCGAGCAGTTTCTGAAAGCGCGGATCGTTTCGGATCGGATTCCAGACGGGGTCGGCGCGGAGTAGGGCGGGGGTGATGCAATCATCTCCGGGTTTCCGCAGGAGATCGCGGAGGATCGAGATCGCTTCGTCAGCCTGGCCGAGTTGGGCGCGCGCGAGCGCGATGTCCAATTTTAGCGTCGGACCTCCGAAGGCGTCCTTCGCTATCCTGTCCTGTAATTTCGCGGCGTGCTGATCGACCGCGGCCCGGTTGCCCAGCGCACCTTCGACCATCATCAGGTCTTCGAGGTAGCCGTCGCCCACCGCGTTTTGTTTCCGGAACGCTTCCATCTCATCGCGGCCCTGGGTCAGGTCGCGGGTCCCGCCGTCCGTGTCGCCCGCCAGGCGTTTCGCCAACCC
>DATENK010000523.1:0-9724 GCA_035275085.1 Verrucomicrobiia bacterium
AAGGCCTCTTCGGCCATGCCGAGTTGGCCGATCAAATCCGGGCCAACCTCGAAGCCTTCATTGCCAAGGCGATGGCAGGTGGCGCAGGCTTGCACAAAAACCTCGTGGCCGCGTTTGAGGTCGCGTGGCCCTCCGAGTGCAGCGATGAATTGGTGAAAGGCATCTTCGCTGATTTGCTCAATAACGCCGCCCGCAAAGGCGGTACCCTCGTCATCGATCTGCGCAGCAACGAAAGTGCGCGCGAGGGCCTCTGCCGCCTTGCTGACGTTCGTTGAGGCGCTTGCAACGAAGTTCGTCAGTGCCGCGCGCGCGGATTTGTCGGCCAATCCTTTACGCGGCGCGTTTTTTCGGCCTTTTGCCAATCCGTCCAGTACTGCCGCCTGAGTGTCCGGTTTTGCGTAGCCGAGCAATTTCAACGCGCGTCCTAATTCCGGTTCCTCACGTCGCCCGCCAATAGCTTGCGAGAGCTTTCCGAGAAAACTTTCGGAAGCACCTTCTATGCGTAGCAACTCAGCAAGCAGATCGATCTCGCGTCCGCCCACGGATGACAAAACGGCCGCATCCATCCAACGCACATCAAGCCGTTCGCGTGCGAAACGCGTCAGGACGGAAAACGTTCGCGGGTCGCGTGCTTCACCGATGCTGAGCGCGAATTGAATTTGCACGCGCGCATTCGTCTCACGGGCCGCGGCAGCCAGCGTGGTCTCAATAAGTTCGCGTCCTTCGTCGCGACCGAACCAACGATCGGCCATTTGCAGCGCGTGAATACGCACAACCGCATCAGTATGTGTAACGAACCGGTCGAGATCGCGCGGCGTCAGTGCGCCAAGTTGCTCCAGTGTTCGCAAAGCGGTGATCACATTTTCTTTCGCTAGAAGTTCCCGGAGCAGCGGCACGGCTGATCTTTGGTTGCGTTCAACGAGCAAACGTTGCGCAGTAAGCCGACGCCAGGAAATCGGACTTGCACATTCCTTAGCCAGGGCGCTCTCGTCCAGCCCGCTCATATTTGCTGGCGGCGTCGACGGCGCATCCCGGTGCGTAAGCCGATAAATGCGCCCTCGATCATGGCCACTATAAACGCCGTATTGCTGCTGGAGGTGGCGGGGGATGGCCGAATAGTCCTCGATGATTTCTCGGTAATAATCCGTGACCCAAATGCACCCATCGGGCCCATGCGCAAGGTTCATCGGGTGACTCCACGCATCGGTCGAAGCCGCAAATTCCGATTTCTCTTCATCCGGCGCACGGCGCAATTTCAACACGGAGCCCTCGGCCTCGACGAGGGCGCGATGAATCAGATTCCCGGCCGGTTCGCACACGAAGTATTGGCCGTGCAGAACGGGTAGCACATGATCCTGGTAAATCATCGGTCCGCAGGCCGCGGTGAACCATCCCGCCGCTTCACTTTCTGCGGCGCCATACCGCGACTTGTAATAATTGAAATACGCTGGGTCGTCCGCGCGCTTTTGCCGCCACGGATGCGGCTTTGAAATCGAATACGCGCGTCGATCGCCCGTAGGCGCTTCGAGCGACGGGGTGGCCGCGTTTGGGTTGCGCATCAGGTAACGCCAGGGAAGCGGCGCGATGTAAATGCCGGGAATCGTGGTCGTAACGGTAAAACGATCGCCTGCCTCAGTCATCGCGAAGCCAAACGTGTGCGTGCTGCCCGTGACAGGTTCAATCGCGCTGCCGTCTGCACGAATGCGAAAATCAGAATCCGTCAATTGCACCGGCTCACGAAGATGCGGCCCGGAAATCTTTCCGCCGCCCCACCCTCTGCCGAAATAAATCCAGCCGTCGCAGCCCCACTGCGCCGCGTTGATCCCGCGTTCAAGCGCGCCAGTACGAAAGCCCGTAAAAAGCTTTTCGCGCACCTCAGCCCTTCCATCACCATCCCGGTCTGCAAGAAAGACAATATCCGGCGCGCATGCCACAATCATCCCACCGCGCGCGGGCACCAACCCGTATGCTGGCGGAAGATTCGTCGCCCAAGTGACCGCCTTGTCCATGCGGCCGTCGCCATTTACATCCAGCAACAGCTTCACCACGCCGTACGTCCCAGACTGCGCCGCGCGTTTAAACTTTTCATCCGCCTGAACGCGGCGCACCTGCGTGTCGAGTTTCCCGGTCTTGTTCAACTCCTCGATATCAAGCTGCCCTTCGAGATTGTAACCGTGCAGTTCAGAGACAAACATCCGTCCCTGCTCGTCCCAACACACCGCCGACGGCGAAGCGATCAGCGGTTCACTCGCGATCACCTCCATCCGAAATCCTTCGGGCAACAGGAACGCGGCCGCGCTTTCCTCCGGGGTCCTCGGAGCGGGTGCATCCTTTGGTTTCACAATTTGCGCTGAAAGGATCCCTGCTGAAAGCCACAGGGCAACTAAAGGGTATCCATGCATACGCGGCCGAAAGTATTAGCCTGACTGTCAAACGGAGGCAAAGAGATTGACAGTCAGGCTAATCGGAATTCGAGCACTTGCTTACGGAATCATAAACCAGAGCTTTCCAAGACCTGGAAGGGTAAAGGCGAATGTGCTGCTCACCGACAGGCAGAACAAGGACATGCCAATCACAAGCGCGCCAAAGGTCCGGCGACGTGCAAACGTTTTTGAATGGGTGGCTGTCGCGATTGAGTTGGCTTCGGTCTGTTTCATATCGTTCTATTGCTGATTGTTTTTGTTGGGCTCAGCAGAGATTCGCCTCTGTTGCAGCTTCTGCAGCTAAGACGACCGGCCCACGCAATCTTGCAACACCAAATCGCTACAGTTTACGCAGCCGATAGAACTTATCTGCAACGGGCGCAGGAATTGTCACGTAAATGTGGGTGGCGTTAGTCTGGTATGGTAATGGCACCTGGGTCCACGGCTGCGGTGGCGTACCAACCAGCACCGGCGATTCGTCCAGGACCCAATTCAACGCCGGGCGATTCCAATAGACCACTACTCCTGGCGGCGAGTTGGACACGGCAAGTGCAAGCGTCTCCGAGGCAAACGACCAAAAGCCGCCAACGACCGCGTAAGCGCCGTTGCGCATTTCGCCCGCGTCCGGTTGGCCGATGGTGCCGCTGACGGAGAATCCAGCGGCGACGCTAGTGCCGCCACCGCCATCGACGGCGAACCAATCCACCGAAAAATTTTGTGCTGATACCATCGAAGCAATGAACAAGCTGCAAAGAATAAAAATTTTCATATGCGATCAGATTTAGGGCTTCACCACCAGGACGTTGAACGCCGCGTTTGGGGGCATAGCAGCGATGTCCTGATTGAAGATCGCCCATTTTAGTGTGATCGCGTTGTAATAAACGCCGATTGGATGATTCAGATATGTGCTGCCGAGTCCGCCAGGATTCCAGTTCGGCGTTACGATCAGTATGGCATTCGGATCGTTATTGCAGAGCGGGTGATCGATGTTCGTCGTGTTCGCATCAATATTGGCAGCTGTCGCGCGGTGTATGAATACGGGGGTGCTCGTTCCGATACCAGCGCCGATGGAGCGAATTGGGCCGGTAGTGATCTCAATTGACGCGCTGCGAGTACTTCCTGCTACCTCGAGCTGAGCATGGGGATTGTTCGTGCCAATGCCAACCCCACCCTTCGCGCGAACCAGGAACTGATTGGACGTGGTCGAGCTAAAATCTACAAAGGTCCGATCCGCCCACACAAACGTACCATCATGATCCGCTCTGGCCCGCAGACCAGCGGCCAAACTGTGGGCGCCGGCCGCACGATTCGCGCTGCCGCCAGGGATCGTCGATGCATCTCCGGATGCCACATTGGAAGCGCCACCAGCGACGGCGGAAGCGTTGCCGTCCGACTGGTTGAAGTAACCACCGGCAATAGTCGATCCATAGCCGCTGGCTTCATTGTCAAAGCCGCCACCAACAACGGAGGCTGTGCTCCCGGCCACGTTGCCCTCGCCGCCCACTACAGCGGCGAGATAACCACTGGCAACATTGGTAGTTCCCCCGCCCACGAAGCCGCCGATCTGGGCAACCGTGTTACTCCACCCGCCGACGATAGTACCATAGATGGAAGCCACCCTGTTTGAGGAGCCGCCACCGATAGTAGCGAAGGAAGAATTGTGATGGACGACATTCCCGACTCCGCCGGCGATAGTCGCGTTGTGCGAATTATTCGAGATCACGTTGCGGTTCCCGCCGCCGATGGCCCCGAAACCGGATCCAGTCTCGATCAAATTGAGGGGCGATCCACCGATTACATTCGGAGAACCGCCAGCCGGCTCCAGTCGCAGCGCGCGCGTATTATTTACGCGCAGCTCAAGTGGCTGATTGTTAACCGTGCCCAGGAATTGCCCAGGCACGGTTGTGTTCCCATCGAGCCGCCAGTAAAGGCCATCGGTAAACGCCGAATTGAGCGAGAAGGTCGTTCCGCTCAGCATCAATCCTGTGCCCGCGGCGTAGGTCGTGTCGTTATCAATCCCATCCGCGAAGGCTAATGGCATGCTCTGGATGCCGGACCATGGGACAAAGTTAGCGCTCGTCGCGTTGCCTGCATATACGGCATACGGTGTTGGAGTAAGTTGTTGGCGCGGCGCAAGGATTACCCATGGATCGAGGCTGGCGTTGGTCTTCACGCCAATTTGCAGCCAGCGTGGCGCGCCGTTGAACACGCTCGGCCCAAGATCGATCGTCACCGTGAACAGGCCATTGCTAACCACCACACCGTTGGCGAACGCCGAGGGAGATACAGGTCCGCCTCCCGTCAACGAGCCGTAGGCCGCAAAATAAAAATCATACGTGCCATAAGCGGCAAACCCCTCCTGCTTCAGGATGCCTTGATAGGTGAACGCCGAACCCTGGCCGCGGACGCTGATGCCGGAAAACGTTAGTGCTGCGAATATTATTGAGATGAATAATTTGCATTTCATGCCGCCGATCATGATTGCCTCCAAACTTTTTCGAAATGGGCTTGTTCGGCCCAGGGGTGGGCTTGTTGCGCCCGCTCCGAAACTTACTCGGCAGGCTCGCCTTCGACAACGATCGCCGGAAGTTGTCCGCGATTCACCAGGTCATGCAAGTCGCGGCGGACGGTTCGACGGTCCACACGAAAGTCGTCCGCAAGCTGCGAGATGTTTGGCTTTTGCGTTGCACCGCGCAGTCGTTTCAAGAGATCGTATTGGCGCGCGAGCCGCTCAGTGAAAAGCCTCTCTCGTTCGCTCGTTGCCAGGCGTTCCGCCCGCTCGAGCGACCGCATGCTGCGCACCATCTCGCCGAAGCCGCATTCGTCCAGCGCCTGCTTCACCGTGTCGCGCAGCTTCTGCAGATGCACTGGTTTTTTCAGCACGTAATGGGCACTGTTCGGCCCCTGCAGCGCTTCCAATTGTTCCTTCAGACCGAGCGTTCCCGAGATGATGATAATCGGCACGTGCGCTGCCGCAGTCTTAAAGCGCGGTAAAAACTGTGTGCCCGATTCGCCCCCCTCCAGCACGTGATCGAGCAAAATCAAATCTGGCACATCCTTTTCCAAAATGCTGAGTGCGGCGGTTGCGGTAGTCACGCACGTGAGCCGATAGCCCATCAGCGCCTGACTATAGAGCTTCAACTGCTGCGGGTCGTCTTCGATGACAAGAATGGACGCGGTGATCGTCTCGGTCATAGATCAAGCCCGATATTATGTTGTATTTTATCATCGATCACTGGGTTTGTTGCGCCCACCGGAATCACGATTCTAAACGTCGTTCCGTTTCCCTCGCTCGTGTCTATTCCCAATCCGACACCGTCTTGCTGCGCCATGGTATAAACGGTGGAAAGGCCCAAACCAGTGCCCGGGCGCGCTCCTGCATTCTTTGTGGTGAAAAACGGTTCGAAAATTCGCGGGAGAATATCGGAAGGAATTCCCGGCCCAGAGTCGCTGATGGAGACTTCGATGTAGCATTGCGTTCGGCGAGGTTGCAGGACGCACGGACAGGCATCGACGATCCGCGCCGCCAACCTGAGAGTCCCCTGCCCCTTCATCGCTTCCGCCGCGTTCACCACCAGATTAAGCAGCATTTGTTCGAGCCGTCCGCGAGCCCCATGTACCAACGGAAGATCCGGGGCGATCTCCAATTTGAGCACAATGCCCGACAAAAACTTTTTTCCCAACATCGCAACGGTTTCGCTGAGGGCGGCCGCGACGGAATATTCATGACCTGTTTCTGTCGCTGCCCGGCTATAACCGAGCATCGATTGCACGATCGTCTCACCCTGCGCCACCGCCGATTCGACCGCGTCCATATTCTCCCTGGCGGCGCCCGTCGCTTTTGTTTCTTCGGCGGCGAGCTGATTCGAGAGGCGAATGACAGAAAGCAAATTATTGAAATCATGCGCGATGCCCGCGGCGAGCGTCCCTAATGCGCGCATTTTCTGGCTATGCACTAACTCATCCTGCGCGGTGTGGAGTTTCGCTCGCTGCTCGACCGTGACCGCCTCAATGCGTTCATAGCCGGCGATCATCCGCCGTTGCATGATGAAAATGAACAGACCCGCGCCGATCGCGAACGAAGCAGCGAGAAACCCAGCCGTCCGCGCGGAAATTATGCCAAATGAAGCTTCAGAAGCCCGAGCGCTGGCCGTTCGGAGTGCCGCCTTCAGGCGGTTTTCGTTTCCCCAATCCAATCCGACCTTTGCCAATTCGGTGCGGATCTTTGGCAACTCCCACGCCACAATGTCCCCATCGTTTCGCGCCGCGATCAACCAGCGCGCGTCCGAACTGAACGCCAGGCCGCACCCGCCAGTAATCGGTGTTGGGTCTGGCGATGAAAACGTTGCCAGTTCCCGTCCAGACTCAGTCTCGTGCAAACGCACGTCCTGCCGATTATAGGCGATCGCGAAGGTTTGACCGTCAGGCGCAAAACAAAAACCAGGACCCGTCCCGGACCCGACTTCAAGCCGGATTCTGCGACCCTGTTCCCACGCGTTGGTGCTGTATAGTCGGAGCGCTGCGGAGTCCATTACGGCTAGACAGCGGCCATCCGGGCTGAATTCCGCCCAATTCATTGGCGGAATCGAACGCAGTTTTTCGCCCGTGCTCACTCTTATCAGACTGCCGTAGTCCTGATGCTTGCATGTGACCAGCCATTGGCCGTCGAGGCTCAAACTCCCGTGCTGACTGAAGGCTTTAAAACGTTTCGGTTCCCGTTCGGCAGCTAAATCGAAAAGCACCACACTTTGATTTTCACCAATCACAAGCGTTCTCCCATCGGCCCCGACCATGCCCTTCGAGATCGCGCGACCATCGCTCGGCCGATAAATCATTTGCGCGCGCCATTCAGTCGCCAAGCCACAACTCGAAAATTGCGCTGGAATTTCGTATTGCCGCACGGCATCGCGTGAGAAAGTCAGCAGCGCCTTGCCGTCGCGCGTGAATTGCGCCCATTGCCCCGGTAAACGTGCCACCTCTTCACCATCGGGAAAGGTCCACACGCGGACGCCTTCGGCCTCGGGGTAAGCAGCCGCAATCAGCCGGCTTTGTGGATGGATCCAAACTCCATCAGTGGGTTGCGCCCCTCTGCCGGTCGAAGCCACCGTTCGAAAACCCGTGCGTGATAGCAACGTTTGCACGCCTTCGTTTCGCCCTTCGGACATGTGCGCCAGAAGCCGCCCTTCAGGAGTGAAACGTCGGATGCCCACCCGGCGTTCCGCGAGCAATCGTCGTCCGGATAGCGGTTCCCAAAAGTTCGCGATAGAATCCCACCCGTGACTCAACAGCATCGAACCGTCCGGGGAGAACGCCAGGTCCGTAATCACATTCGGATGACCCACGAACGCTTTTGGTTCGGTAGCAGCCCACACATCCCAGACCAACAATCGCCCATTTCCACCCGCGACCGCCAGCCGTTGTCCATTCGGATGCCAGGCTACCAGTGTGTAACCTTCAACGGGCACTTTGACTGACGCCACAGTGTTACCGTTCGTGGTGGCCAAGACTCTGAGTTCACCGCGCAACGCGATGGCCAAATGACGCCCATCCGGGGTGAATTGCGCGAAGGTCGGCGCCAGAGGAGATTTAAGATAGACCTCTCCGGAAGTTAAATCGTAGAGCCGCAAGCCATCCCCTCGCGCCCAGTTTGTCTGCGAGGACACCACGCCGACGAGACGGCTATCCGGGGAAAAAAACGGATAGACATAACCGGAAGCACCAGTCCCGCGCGTCGAAAGTAACAGCGCTCCATCCTCTATACGCCACACCCGGACCTGACCGTCTTTGAATCCGGCGCCGAGCAACTTTCCATCCGCGCTGAATGCGGCGCGTCGCAACGCGGCGTTAGTATAAACCTCGAACTGCCGGACTATTTCATTCCCTGGATACGAACGAACAGAAATTTTACCTAGTGGTGCCGCTTTGACTTTAACGTAGCGGGTGCAACTCTCGTCCCAGAAAAACTCGGCATCGCGCTCCTTTGGAATCCAGTTCGTGCTCACCTCGACATCAACCAGCGCTAATTGAGCAATCGCTTCCTGCCGCAGTGCGAGTATTTGCGTTTCGTCAAGGTCGGGCCGTTGCACCAGTTCGCGGACCGCCAAACTACTCTCGACGCGTGCTCCCGGGCCGCCGGCAATTCGTCGTGCGCGGGCCTCGTTCAGTTTCGCGTTCCACAGCTCTGCTTCGGCGCGTTGCGTCGCCAGCCGTGCCCGTTCCGCATCCGTTTGTGATTGGTTTGCCTTCCACGCAATACCGACGGCCAGCCCAACCACGATCAGTAACACCACGATCGAAGCCAGACTCGCGCGCCACAATCCACGGCGCAGGGCTTTGCGCTGCATTTGAAGCTGGTCGGCAGATGGCGGCATTCAGCGCGGATTATGCCCGAATCCTGACCCCTTGCCTAGATGGGCTTATTGCGCCCAGTCAGGTTATCCGATGTGGTCAACTCGGCACTTCTCCGAGGTATACCTCACTTAATGGTCTCGTGTTCTTGCCCCCGCGAAATAAAAAGATACGGATCAGCCGATGCCTTCGCACGCCTCACAAAATCTATCAATTCGGCCTGCGTGTCATAATTCCCATAACATGAAAGCGCCACCCGCGATGGCCGTTCGACATCCTTGTAATACCCATACTTATCAATACGCCCTTTGATTGATGGGAACGCCCGCTCCATCCACTGCGAAATCCTGTTGTGGTCCACGTAATTGTCCGCAAGCTGGTCGAACGGGCCGTCGTAATAATCATTGCGCGTCACGCTGATCTTGCGCACCGTCGCAAGTACCTTGCGCGGCATTTTCTCCGGATCAATCCAAAACGCGAATCCGGTGCGGCGACCCACTAGAATGTCTTTGTCCAATTGCATGAATTCGTCCGGAACGACTTCCTCTTCGTTCAAAACCCAGAAAAAATAATTGCCGGTCGTATTGAACAGCAAAAAAAACTGAATTCCCGATTCATCGAAAGTGCGCTCGATAAACACCTCGTTCGTCTTTAACCCAAAGTGCTTCGGCGCCTCGGTCAAGAGCTGGTGCAGATGAAACGTCACCGTCTTCTTGTTGTAAGAGACCAGCCAGGTGAAGGGGTCTCTGCTCTTCACGGCCACGCCATCCGTTGCGGTGAAGTATTTCGAGCGGCTCAATCCATTCTCGCCCTCCTCGGGAAATTCCCGGAATTCCGAATACGCAAACGCGACCTCTCCACGCTCACGCCGCCCAGCCGGCAGGCGGATGTTGCCCCAGATTTGCCGCCCCGAGATGCAATCGATAAAATAAAAGTAATTTTCAGACGGATAA
>DATENK010000524.1:0-4104 GCA_035275085.1 Verrucomicrobiia bacterium
CGCCCCCCCGGGGGGGCCCCCCTTGCCCATAAACTTTAGTTCACGTCCTCCTTAGCACCAGTGCGCTTCTTTGCGGCTTCGGCTTGTTCAGCGGCAGTGCGGATCGGCCAGCGCTCGGATTCAGTGTGGGCGGTAAGAAGATACTTTTCGATTTTGGAAACTATGTCCGCGTGGTCGGCGGCGACGTTGTTGGTTTCAGGGCGATCGGTCTTAAGGTTGTAAAGTTCGAGCGGTTGTTTGGGGGCGAGGCGCACCGCTTTCCAGTCGCCCATGCGCACGGCTTGCTTGCTGCCATTTTCATGAAATTCCCAATACAGAAATTCGTGCTGATTGGTTTGTTTGCGGCCGAGCAGGGTGGGGAGCATTGAGATACCGTCGATGTGGTTTGTTGGGACATTTGTGATCGCAGCTTCGCCGGCGATCTCGGCGGCGGTGGGAAGAAAATCCCAGAAGGCCCAGACCTGGTCGCTGACTTTGCCCGCGGGGACTTTGCCGGGCCAGCGAACGATCATGGGCACACGAATGCCGCCTTCATACATGTCACGCTTAATGCCGCGCAAGCCGCCGGAGCTGTTGAAGAATTCGGGTTTCACGCCGCCTTCCTTGTGCGGACCATTGTCGCTCGTGAAAAAGATGATCGTGTTGTCATCGATCTCCAAACTTTTGAGCTGATCGAGGATGCGCCCGATGTCGCGATCGAGGCGCGTAATCATTGCGGCCTTGTTTTTCTCCGGCTCCGGCCAATCTTCTTTGGAGTAAGGAGCATCGCTGGGGACTTCCATGCCCTTTTGGCGAAGCTCATTATTGGCGTGCGGAATGGTGTATGGGAGATAGAGGAAGAAGGAAAAATATTTGGTGACGCGAATGTAGTTGGTGGCAGCTTTGGTGAAGAGATCGTGCGAATACAGCCCCTTGCGGCCGCCGCTGTTCTCGTCGAAGAACATGATCTCGTCATTCCGGAAGAGTTGGGTGGGATAATAGTTGTGTGCGTGAGTTTGGCTCAGATAACCGAACCATTCTTCGAAGCCTTGTTTGGTTGGCACTCCTGTGGTGTTCGCGAGGCCGAGCCCCCATTTGCCGATCGCGCCGGTCTTATAGCCGGCCTTCTGCAAAACTTCCGCCACGGTGACGTCTTCGGGCCGCAACGGGACAGGATCGTTACCGCGAATGCGCGTGTGACCGGTGTGCTGGCCGGTCATAAGGGCTGAACGCGACGGAGCGCAGACCGTGCTGCCGGCATAGAATTGTGTGAAGCGCATGCCTTCGGCGGCAAGGCGATCGATGTTCGGCGTTTTGATTTTTGTTTGGCCGTAGCAACCGAGGTCGCCGTAACCAAGATCATCTGCGAGAATAAAAATGATGTTGGGCTTCTTGGGCTTCAGTTTGTCGCCGAGCGGATTGATCGGGCGCGGGGCGGCCGCGTTAGCCAGCAGAGCACCGGGGAAAAGCAACGCATAAATTATCAGAAAGCGAAATCTCGCCATACGGTTTAATGCTAATTCAGGACTGCCACTGTTCAAGCTCGCCCTCACGCGGCGAAAAAATGAAAATTTAGTTTTCCGAATCCGCATTTGTTCGCCATGTTGAAGGTGGATATGGGAAAGCGACGCGAGGCGCGGGAGCGCGCCGTCCAGTTTTTATTCCAATATGACTTGAACCCGACGGAAAACCTCGGGGAAAGTCTGCGTCATTTCTGGGATTCACAACGGGCAGCGGCGTTGGCAGAGGAGAAGGGACCGGCCAAATGGGGCCAGGCGGTGGAATTGCCGCCGCCCAGCGCGGACGAAGTGGCGATGCGCAAATTTGCTGAACCGCTGATTCAGGGCGTCCTCGACCATCGGGCGGAGTTGGATGACATTATCAAGAAATATGCGGAGAATTGGGAGCTGCACCGCATCGCGAACGTGGACCGAAATATTTTGCGGCTGGCGATTTTTGAAATGCAGCATCGCGAGGACATCCCACCGGTGGTGAGCATCAATGAGGCCGTGGAGATCGCGAAGAAATTTTCGACGCAGGATAGCGGGCGTTTCGTGAACGGAATCCTGGACAAAGTGAAGGGCGAGTTGCTGCGACCGGCGCGCACCCGGAAAGAAGAAGTCACGTGACGGCCGATCTGCATCTGCACACAAATTTTTCGGACGGGACGTTTACGCCAGAAGAATTGGCGGCCCACGCCAAACGACACGAGTTGCGCGCGATTGCCCTGACGGACCACGATACGATGGAAGGTTGCGCGCGGACAGCCGCGGCTTGCAAGGACGCCGGAGTAGAATTCATTCCAGCGACGGAGTTGACGGCCGAGCAGGATGGAATCGAACTGCATTTGCTTGGGTACTATCTGGACGCGGACAACGAAACTCTTAAGGGGCAGCTCGAAAAATTTCAAGAGGTGCGCCAGAACCGGATCCATGAGATCACGGAGCGGCTCCGTGGCCTGGGGGTGCAATTGGAAGCGGAATCCGTATTTCGGCTGGCAAATTGCCGGGCGCCCGGCCGGCCGCACGTCGCGCGCGCGATGGTGAAGGAAGGTTACGTCGGGAGTTTGGATGAGGCATTCGAGCGATTCTTAAAGAAGGGAAAACCCGCGTGGGCGCCGAAGTTCAAGATGTCCGCTCAGGAAGCGATCGAACTGATACATCAGGCGGGCGGGTTGGCGGTGCTCGCGCATCCGGGATTGAGCCGCGCGGATGAAACCATCGATGCGCTGATTCGTGGCGGACTGGATGGGCTGGAATGCTTTCACACCAAGCACTCGACTTACATCACCGAGCATTATTTGGAATTGGCTGAGAAGCATGGACTGGCGGTCACCGGCGGATCCGACTGCCACGGGATGAGCAAGGGAAAGCCGCTGATTGGCACGTTGAAAATACCATACCAGTACGTCGAGTGGCTCGAGCAGCGACGTGGCGCGAGGATGAAGAATTAGCATTGGGGATTAAGGTTAGGGGTAGGATCAGGATCAGGATTTTATAGATGGGCTTGTTCGACAAATTCAAGGCGGGCTTACAGAAGAGCCACAACAAGCTGGTCCACGAAATCAAACGGATCGTCACCCTCTCGCCCAAGTTGACGGGTGAAACGGTCGAGGAATTGGAGGCGGCGCTGCTGGCGGCAGATCTCGGCACGGCGATGACCGAGCAGATCATCTCGCAGGCGCGGAAGGCATATGAAACGCAGGGCCGTGGCGAGAACACGATTTTTGAAGTGGCGCAATCGGAAATCGAAAAGACCCTGCAGGGAAATGATTCGCGCCTGAAGAAACAACCCAATGGCGTGACGGTTATTTCGATCGTTGGTGTGAATGGTTCGGGGAAGACGACGACTGCGGCAAAGCTGGCGCACTATTTTGGAGTGCAAAAACAGCCGGCCGTCCTGGCGGCATGCGACACGTTTCGCGCGGCAGCGATCGAACAGTTGAAGCTTTGGGGCCAGCGCTTAAATATCCCGGTGGTGTCCGGCGCATACAACGCTGATCCGGCTGCCGTCGCCCACGACGCGATCATGGCGGCGCAATCCCGCAACGCCGATTGGTTGTTGGTTGATACGGCCGGGCGGTTGCACACGAAGCATAATTTGATGCAGGAGTTACAGAAGGTGCATCGCGTGATGGAAAAGAAATTGGCGGGCGCGCCGCATGAGACATTGCTGGTGCTGGACGGCACGTCCGGGATGAATGCGCTAAACCAGGCGCGGGATTTCCATAAAATGATTCCGATCACGGGCCTGGTGGTGACCAAACTGGACGGCACGAGCAAAGCCGGGATGGTTGTTTCAATTTTCAAGGAGCTCGGCCTGCCGATTAAATTTGTGGGGCTCGGGGAGCAGCCCGACGATTTGCAGCCGTTCGATGCCAAACAATTTGCGGAGGCGTTGTTTTCGGCGAAGGAGTGAGCCTGGCGAACGCTGGCAGGAGGCTCGGAAATGCTTTGCCTGCGCGCACGCGTCCAGTTAGTAAACCGGCGCGATGGCCGCGGCGTTTCTAACGACAATCCTGTTCTCGGTTTCTGCGGTGTGCGGTCGGCGCACGGCGCAAATCATGGGCGGCAACGAAGCGAACTTCTGGCGGCTCCTCTTCGCGGCGGCGTTGTTGGCGTTATA
>DATENK010000525.1:0-2621 GCA_035275085.1 Verrucomicrobiia bacterium
TGGCAACCTGATTCCTCCGCTGGCGGGGACATTTCGCATGGGCCTGGGCAAGTTTCTGCGCTTCGACCTGCTAAGTTCGGTTCTGTACGGCGGCGTGTATGTCGGAGTTGGAATTATCTTCAGCGCGGAGGTCAATACCGCGCTGGAAATGCTGAGCGAGATTAGCTCGGGCAAAATCGCGCTGGTCGTCGCCCTGGTGCTGATCCTGTGGACAGCCAAAGCTCGCTCACGACAAAAATCCGTCGCTGCCGCATCGGCCGTTTAATCTTGAAAGGAACTCTCTATGCTTATTCTAACTGCCATGACAGTCATGACCGCGTGGCTCATCCTTCGCGCGTAATCGTTAATGTTCCTGCGTCCGCTGGGCGAGCACTTCAAGGGCGCGCAGTGAAGCGGCGTTGCGATTTTCCACGCCGATTTTTTCGAAAATACGCGCAATGTGCACTTTGATCGTGTTCGCGGCGCAACCCAGGATCGTGGCGATATCGGCGTTGGACTTGCCTTGCGCAATCCAAAGGAGAACTTCTGCTTCGCGCGGGGTAAGGCCGAGCGATTCCAGAGGCGCAGCCGATTCGAAATTCGGCGTCAATTCGACCTTAGCCATGGTCGCCTGCTCTTTCTCGCGATGCCGGCTGAGCCGCGAGTTGATGGCGCCGAGCACGTCGGCCGCGCTGGCAGGCTTGGTGAGATAATCATCGGCGCCAAGGTTCATACCGGTCCGCAGGTCCTTCTTGTCCGCTTTGGCGGTGAGAAAGATAAAGGGGATAGTGACCGTGTCCCCATCGCCGCGGAGCGCCTCGAGCACACCGTAGCCGTCGATTTCCGGCATGGAAACGTCGCATAGAATGACATCCGGCAACTCGCGTTTGGCGGCGGCGATGCCCGCGCGGCCGTTCGGCGCCGAGACGGGCTGGAAGCCCTCCATTTCGAGCATCAGCACCAGGTTTTGCAACGTCTCGGGTTCGTCTTCAATCACGAGGATTTTTTTCATACAATAGATTTAGCCTTACGGTAAATGTCGTTCCGCGCCCTTCCGCGCTTTCAAAGCGAATGTCACCGCCGTGCAGGTCCACGCAGCGTTTTACAATCAACAGCCCTAAACCAGTGCCCGGAATTTGGCGCACATTCGTTCCCCGATGGAACGCCTGAAAGAGGCGCGCCTGATCGGGCGCCGGGATGCCGCAGCCGCGATCCATGACGCGAAAGATGGCGGTCCCATTTTCGCGGCCGACGCTGAAAGTCACGGGTTGGCTGGCCTCGGAATACTTGACGGCGTTTGACAGTAGGTTGCTTAAGATGTGGCGCAGTACATTCTCATCGCCGCGCGCGATCCCAGGAATGCCGTCAGCCTGGAAGTCGATCGGGCAACGTTGCCCGGTGGCGGACTGAATTTCGTCCCGGATGCGGTTACAGAGGGAATGCAGATCAAACTCGGTGGGTTTAAAATCCATCTTGCCCGACTCCACGCGGCCCAGGACAAGGACCTCCTCCATCATCATCGCCATGCGGCGCACGGACCGATTGATGGTGCGCAAGAGTTGTTCGCGTTTCTCAGTTGGCAGACGGTCGTGGTAACGGTCCAGATTATCGACCGAGGACATGATTACTTCGAGGGGCGTTCGGAATTCGTGCGAGACGAGGGAGACGAAGTCGCTCTTCAGTTCACTTAACTCACGCTCCTTTGCGAGGAGGCGCAGAGCTTCTTCGCGGGCTTCACCGAGGCTGCGGTTGGCTTCGGTGAGTTCGGTGGTGCGCAACAGGACGCGTTGTTCGAGTTCCTGGTTGAGTTGGCGCAACTCGGCGTCGCGCGAGGCCACCTGCGTGGCCATATTATTGAACGAACGGGCCAGGATACCCAGCTCGTCACTGCGCCGGATGGTTGCGCGTGCCGAAGTGTCGCCCGCGCTCATTTGTTCGGTCGCCCGGGTTAGTTCCGCGAGGGGTTGCGCAATCTGCCGCCGAAGCGTGGTTGCGAGAAATGCAATGACGAGCGCGAGCGACACCAAGCCCGACCACAAGACCCATTGCGCGGAGCGAAAGGCCTGCGCCTGCAACAAATCTCGAGGCATGGTCGTTAAAAACAACCATTCTGGCCCCGCAAGGCGCGCCACGGAGTAGTAGGAGCCGCTTGCGCGGTCATACCCCGAGAACTGTCGCTCCTTTCTGGCACTCACCGCCTGGTAAAGGTTTAGTAGCTCGGGCTCGCCGCTGTCCTGCATACGCAGTTCGCCTTTGGTAGCAAGGATCTCGGTGCGCTTGGTCGGATGCGCTACCAGCCGCCCATCCCGGCGGAAGATCACGTGGCGAGCCCCCGGTAAATCGCTGCGGGTCGTTTCTTCCATCAAACGGTTCACATAGATATCGTGGCCAATCGAACCCAGAAAGTTGCCGTCTTTCAGGATCGGCAAATACACGGAGACAATGGGAACTTTTGTAGTGGGCTCTTCAATGACGCCCGACCAGGCAAAGCCATCCCCCGGCGCCCTCTTGGGCATCGCGAGCTGAAACCATTCGAGCGCCGAAGGATCGTAGTCGGCCGGAGTTTCCCAAACCCACGCGGGGATGCGCGGGTCGAACCCGATATTTGCCCAACCGGGAAAAACGAAATAAACGCTGGGAAA
>DATENK010000526.1:0-2769 GCA_035275085.1 Verrucomicrobiia bacterium
TTCCGCGAGGAGGATGCCATCTGTTTCAACATCTACCCAAGAAAGTACGCGGGCGTAACCGCCGGGCACCGGCTTCGGATCACGGCTTTCGAGGATCCGGCACGAACGGCTCCGGCGCATCTCAAATTCGGTGACGCGCTGCTGCGGCCAATGAAGAAAATCCAGCCCCAGATCCATCAACCAGAAATCGGAGCCCGCCATGGGTAAGTTCAGTTCATGACGCGCAAGTTCGCGCAACTCGCCTTTGCCTTCTGCGTATAAATAAACGTTGGGTTTATTTAGCACGTGCTTGATCGCGAGCCGCTGCGGGGGTTGATTGCCGCCGCCCTTGGTTTCGTACGTGACGGTCCACCCATCCGGCCGCGCAGCGATCTTGCAGGCGATCGGAACCGAATTCATGAACCCGAGCTTCCTGATCTTGAGAACGCCTGTAAATTCCGCAGCTTCCGAAGGCGCTGCCGACCGCAACTGTTCCGCCAGCGCTTGCCCCAATTTTTCCGGATCAACGCCGGGCGGCAGGTCCGCAGCGAGCGTTGAAGCAGCTAAAACCAACCACGGAACCACGGAGAACAGGTGTCTCCATCTTAACGAGATCTTCTTCGTGTCTCCGTGGTTCATCACGCCTTGAAAACGACTGGCAACAAATCAGAAATCTTCTTCACGAAATTCGCTTTGATCTTTTGACGCACGTCGTCCGGCAGTTCGAGCCAATCGCTCCGATTTTGGTCCGGAAGGATCACTTCCTTGAGGCCGGCGCGTACCGCCGCCAGCACTTTTTCTTTAATGCCGCCGACGCGCAAAATCCGGCCGCGCAAACTGATTTCACCCGTCATCGCAACGTCAGAGCGAACGAGGCGCTGCATGAACACGGACGCCAGCGCCACCAGCAAGGGTGTGCCGGCGCTCGGACCATCCTTCGGCGTTGCTCCCGCCGGGACATGGATATGCACGTCGTAGCGATCGAACTCTTTCGGGTCGATCTTGAGCCGCTTGGATTGGCTGCGCAGATAACTCAACGCGGTCTGCGCACTTTCCTTCATCACATCCCCAAGTGACCCGGTCAGCAGCAGCTTGCCTTTGCCGGGCATGCGCGTCGCTTCAATGAACAGGATTTCGCCACCTACAGGCGTCCATGCCAGTCCCAGAGCGATGCCGACTTCGGTGATGCGCTCGGCTTTTTCAGAGACAAAGCGCGGTTGTCCCAAATAATCCGTGAGTTCCTTCTCAGCGATCACGATCGCGCCGTTTTCAGCGTCCTGGCTGATGATTTTCTTGGCGGCTTTGCGTGCGAGCGAGGCGATTTCACGGTCCAATTGCCGCACACCCGCTTCGTGCGTGTAGTCCGTGATGAGTTTGCGCAAGGCGCCTTCGGGAAACTTCACCTGCTTGCGGTGCAGTCCATGTTCCTCAAGCTGTCGTGGAACCAGGAAGCGCTTTGCAATTTGCAACTTCTCGTCCGCGGTATAGCTCGGCAACGAAATCACTTCCAACCGGTCGCGCAACGCCGGATGAATCGGATCCAGCCAATTCGCGGTTGTGATGAACAACACCTGCGAAAGATCGAAGGGCACATCCAGATAATGGTCGGTGAATGTGCTGTTTTGTTGCGGATCGAGGACTTCCAGCAATGCCGATGCAGGGTCACCACGGAAATCCGAACCGACTTTATCCAACTCGTCCAACAAGATTACCGGGTTGCGACTTTCGACGCGGCGGATGGTTTGGATAATCCGGCCAGGCATGGCGCCCACATAGGTGCGGCGATGCCCGCGGATTTCCGCCTCATCGCGCAGCCCGCCCAACGAAATTCGCGCGAACTTGCGCCCGAGCGCATCGGCGACGCTCTTGCCGAGCGAAGTTTTTCCGACACCGGGCGGACCGACGAGGCAAAGAATCGGTCCCTTTAGGTTCTTTTTAATCTTTATTACCGCGATGAACTCGAGCAGTCGCTCCTTGACCTTCTCCAAGCCGTGATGCTGCTCTTCGAGAATGCGCGTCGCGCTCGCAATATCCACCGTATCTTCGGTGACTTTGTTCCATGGCAGGCTGATGAGCCAATCCAGGTAATTGCGCAGGATTGCGTATTCAGCGACGGCCGGTGAAATCTGCTGCAGATGTTCGAGTTCCTTGAGCGCGACCTTCTTGACGTCCTCGGGTAAACCATTTTCATCGATTTGCTGCCGAATAGTGTTTGCTTCGGTGACCGATGCGTCGGCCTCGCCCAATTCCCGCTGAATGGCGCGCATCTGTTCGCGCAAGAAATAATCGCGCTGGCTCTTGGCCATTGTGCTCGCGACTTCGTTCTGAATCTTCGAGCTGAGGGTCAGAACTTCCAATTCGCGGTCCATCAACGGTTTTAACCGTTTCAATCGCTCCTTCACGTCGCCGGTCTGAAGAAGGTTCTGCCGTTCCTCCAAATTCAGATTGAGATTTTGCGCGATCAGGTCGCTGAGCTGGTACGGTTCTTCGGTGTTCAGTGCGGCAATCTTCACCTGGTCGGAGGCCGTGGGCGTCAGCTTCAGGATTTCCTGGAATTGGTGATGCGCGTTGCGCGCGACCGCGGTAGTCTCAACGTCAGTGGCGTACGTTTCGGGAATGACCTCAACCTTGGCCTTCAGGTAAGGGGTGAGGGTCTCATATTCCTTGATCCGAATCCGCCGCAGTCCCTCGACCAATACCCGCACGGTGTTGTCCGGGAACTTCAGCATCTTCAGGACACGCCCGGCGCAGCCATATTCCCAAAGATCTTCCGGCAGGGGGTTAACAACG
>DATENK010000527.1:0-4770 GCA_035275085.1 Verrucomicrobiia bacterium
AAATGAAAGCGGCCTCGCCGCAGATCCCAGTCCCGGTCCACAACCGCCCGCAACCGCACAAAACTCAGGCGGATGTGCACCTATGTGCACTTCGGTGCACCTCGGAGCGCCTGCGTGCATCAAAACGAAAAAATTTAAACTGCCGCACAAACCGCACATAACTGCACATGAAGCCTGCACTTGCTAAAATCCCCGAAGAGCTCAAAAGAAATGCTTGCGCTCACGGCAGCGGCTGCCTAAAAACGATTTGTCAGCTATTTGAACACGTGCGCGGCCGAATAGTCGTCGGCGCGGCGAATTGGAAAGGCGATCATGTCAAACGGACCAGACGATAATGGCGGTTTTTCTAGACGAGGATTTCTCAAAGGCATCGGCGTGGGCTCGGTCGCGAGCACATTGGCCGCGCCGTTCATTCCGCTCCAAGGCGCGGAAGACCAGAGTGTGCGCGGCCCCGGCGAAGTGCCTGTAACGCTCAAGATCAACGGGCAAACGAAAAAGTTGAACATCGAGCCGCGCGTGACTTTGCTCGATGCGCTGCGCAATCGCCTGGATCTCACGGGCGCGAAGAAGGTGTGCGATCGCGCTACGTGCGGCGCATGCACGGTGTTGTTGGATGGCAACCCGGTATATTCGTGCACCTTGCTGGCCGTTGAAGCCGAAGGGCACGAGATCACGACCGTCGAAGGTATCGGCACGCCGGCCAAGATGAGTGAGGTGCAAAAGGCATTTGTGAGACATGACGCGCAGCAATGCGGTTTCTGCACGCCAGGATTCATCGTGGCATCGACTGCGTTCGTGCGGAAGAATCCAAACGCGACGCCCGAGCAGGTCCGCGCAGGGTTGGGTGGGAACTTATGCCGATGCGGGACTTATGCGGGGATGTTGCTCGCTGTGGCTGACGCCGCGAAAGCACAGAAAGGAGCCGCTTAATATGGCTAGCCCAAATTGGCCCGCAGCAGACAAGCGCACGCTCATTGGCAAGCGGATCGATCGTATCGACGGTCCGCTGAAAACGACCGGAACGGCGAAATATTCTTATGACATCAATCGTCCGCAGATGCTTTGGGCGAAGTTAGTGACTTCGCCGCACGCGAAGGCGGAGGTTGTGAGCGTCAATCTGGACGCGGCTGCCAAAATGCCAGGGGTGAAGGCGATGTGGAAGGACGACGCGCTCAAGGACGTGCAATATGAAGGCCAAATCATCGGCGCAGTAGCAGCCGAGACGGAAGAAATCGCGACCGAAGCCGCGCGGCGCGTGCAAGTCGCATACAAGGTGCTGGACCATCAAGTGGTGGACACAAACCCGGACTTGTCGAAGGACAAACCTTCGCAACGCGAGACCGGAAAAGTCGACGAGGGCTTTGCACAATCGGACATCACGATCAGCGGGCAATATGGAATTCCCGTGATCAGCCATTGCTGTCTTGAATCGCACGGTCAGGTGACGGAAGTGAAGGACGGCGAATTGTATGTATGGCCGTCGACGCAAAACGTTTCCAAATACAGCGATCGGCTGGGGGAAGCGGTCGACATCCCACAGAACAAAATTCATGTGGACTGCCAGCACATGGGCGGCGGCTTTGGCTCAAAGTTCGTGTTCGATAAGTGGGGGGTGATTGGCGCGCTGCTGTCAAAGCAGAGCGGGCGACCAGTTAAACTCATGCTTGATCGCGACTTGGAATTGATGATCGCCGGTAATCGGCCCTCGGCTTTCGCGAAGATCAAAGTGGGCGCAAAAAAGGACGGCACGGTGACCGCGGTGCAAACCGAGGTTTGGGGCACAGGAGGCAACCAGGGTTATAACGCCCCTCCGGTGCCCTATGTGTTCACGAAGGTGCCAAACACGAGCATTACGGGACGCGGGATCCGCACGAACCGCGGCGGGCAACGCGCGTGGCGTGCGCCGAATCATCCGCAAGGCTGTTATCTGACGATGTCAGCGTTGGCTGATACCGCAGCGGCCCTAAAGATGGATGAATTGGATTTCTTCATGCACAACGCGCAATTCACGGATCGCGCACAGGTGTATCGTGAAGAGCTGAAAATCGCGGCAGATCTGATCAATTATAAGCAAAAGGCACATTTACGCGGGCAGGGCGGGGGTGCCGGGCCGATCCGGCGCGGGTTGGGCATCTCGATTCATACTTGGGGTGGACGTGGACACGATTCGGCCTGCGACGTAACGATCAATCCAGATGGTTCAGTCGAAGCAAAGATCGGGACCCAGGACCTCGGAGTGGGCACGCGGACCGCGCTGGCCATCGTGATTGGTGAAACGCTGGGCTTACCAATCGAGGCCATCCAAATCAACATCGGCAAGAATTCGTATCCGACTTCTGGGGGTTCAGGTGGAAGCACGACGATCGGTGGCATTTCCACTTCGTCGCGATTTGCGGCGACTGAAGCCTTGAATGCGCTGCTGGAAGTCGCTTCGAAAAAGCTTGGCGTGGGAGCTGAAAACCTCGAAGCGTCTGGGGGCACCATTCGCCAGACTGACAAGCCGGACAACAAGATTGCGTGGAAAGACGCGTGCGCCTTGCTCGGCCCGAACCCGATCACCAAACGCGGCACTTGCGTCCCTGGCGAAGCGGTGAAACAAAAGTTCATCGACGCGGGTGTGGGCGGCGCGCAGATCGCGGATGTTTCGGTGGATATGGAGACAGGAATCGTCTCCGTAAACGAACTTGTCGCTGCGCAGGATTGCGGATTGGTAATCGATTTGAAGACGGCGGAGAGTCAAGTTTACGGCGCCCTGATCATGGGCATCACCTACGCGCTGTTTGAAGAATGTGTTTATGATTCCAAAACAGGAAGGATGTTAAACGCCGATATGGAATTCTATCGTCTCGCCGGGCTCAAGGATGTTGGGCAGTTGAAAGTCCATATGATGACCGGACAGGGGTACGATGAGCGCGGCGTGGTCGGGCTTGGTGAGCCGCCGGTTATTTCTCCGGGCGCGGCGATTGCCAATGCGGTCGCAAACGCTTGTGGCGTGCGCGTGCCGTATCTGCCGTTGACGCCGGACCGCGTGCTGACTGCTTTGCAACAGCAACAGAAAGGAGGGATCGCTTAATGAAATCATTCGAATACGCAGCCCCGAAAACGATTGAGGACGCCATTGGCCTTCTAAGCGATAAGTGGGGCGAAACCGAGGTGCTTGCCGGCGGCACGGATCTGGTCACGTGCATGAAGCAGCAGATCGCGGCGCCCAAACGACTGGTGAGCCTGAAGAATCTTTCCGATCTCAAAGGGATCAAGACTGAAGGAAAGGCCATCCATATCGGCGCCACGACGACACTCGGTGAATTGGTCGCAAACGCCTCTGTCCAGGAGCACTTCCCGGCGCTCGTCACCGCGGCAAAAAGCATCATGAGTCCGCAGTTGTTAACGTTGGGAACCGTTGGGGGCGAACTGCTGCAGCGTCCACGTTGCTGGTATTATCGCAACAATCTAGGCCTGTTCAGCGATTCGCTCGTGCGCGAAGGAGATAATCGTTACCACGCAATTTTCGGCAACAGTGGCCCTGCGCTCTTTGTGCATCCGTCGAGTCTTGCCCCGGTGTTCGTCGCGCTGGGCGCGACCATGGTTGTGACAGGTGCGAAAGGGAAAAAGCGCGAAGTCGCGGCGGCGAAATTCTTCCAGACTCCGAAATCGGAACAGGAACGTGAATCCACACTGAAGCCGAATGAAATTCTGGCCGCGATTCAGGTTCCAATCAGCGGTTTGAAGAACGCAGTTTATGAAGTGCGTCACCGTCAGGCAATTGACTGGCCCTATGTGACCGCTGCAGTGGCCTTTGCGTCGAAAGGCGGATCGGCCTCGGATGCGCGCGTCGTACTCGGTCATGTCGCGCCGGTGCCGTGGGTGTCACCGAACGCCGCAAAGGCGTTGAATGGCGGGGCGATCAGCGATGCGGGCGCCGCGAAAGTTGGCGACGCCGCGACGCAAGGCGCGAAGCCGCTGAGCAAGAACGAATACAAAATCCAACTCGTGCGCGCCGCGGTAAAACGGGCAGTGCTAGCCGCGGGAGCGGCCTGATATGATTGAGCAGAGTGCCGCCCAATCAGCTCCTTGCCAGAATTTGCGTAGCAAGGAGATGTATTATGCTTATGGGGAAGCGGATGACGAATTCTCCAGCGGCTGCTTTTGGTGCGCTAAAACCCAGGAGGGTTTTGGGCCCGATGGGCAGCCCGCCGGCAAAGCCGAGTGTTGCAATGGGCGTCAATGTTATATAGGTTAGCAGGCGTATGAAAATGACAGGTCTGGCGCTTCTTCTGGCTACCGCGATGCCTCTGTTTGCGGAGATTTCCGGCGATTATCTCGAAGTGCGCACGTGCGATGTTTATACTGGCCCCTGCTTCGCGAATGCCGAAATGGGCTTGAGCGGCAAGGAAGCAATCCTTGTTTGGTCTGTGCGTGAGGGCCAATGGAAGAACACCGCACTGGATGGTTTGAAAGTCATAGCGGTTGTGAAGACGGAAGACACTTTGGGCGATCAAAGCTATCAGCCACGTACCGGAAAAGCCGTCCTGGTGGTCGATGCTAAAGCGACTTCTGAACAGCGCGAAGCCTTGCTCGATTTCGCAAAGACGCGCGCCGGCAAACTAATTGGCGAAATCGCCAGCGTGAAGAGTTTGGATATCGAATCGAATCTTGGCGCCTGCAAGGGCGGTGGCTGCGCGCTGGTGAAGGCGGGGAATCTGATTAACATCAGCACTCGGTGCTTGGGTGACAAGGACCATGCCTGCGGCAATGAATCGACTTATTATC
>DATENK010000528.1:0-4981 GCA_035275085.1 Verrucomicrobiia bacterium
TATGGACTGCGGTGGCAGAGCGAAGCGGCGACACCGCTTTGGCTTCAATGCGCGATGAACCGGATCGGCCAGGTCTACAGACTGGCTTAAGCCAAGTCGACGGCTTCTGCCACCGTGGTCCAAATCAGCTCAGGAAGCAGCCCGACTCAGCCGGTCACGAATGGCACTCCATTCGGCCGTGTCCGGCACTGCTTCAACGATGATCAGCCGGACGCCGGCTTCATCGCAGCGGTGCAGCTCGGCGTAGAGCGCGCGCCCATAAGCTTCGGGATCATGCGGCATAATAGTCACATTTCCATGCTTTGGAATTTTGGAATGCGCAATGATGCGGACTTCCTCCGGTTGCGTTTCCATTTCCGTTGCGTCTTGCCATTGTCGAATAGCGAGTGTCGCTTTGGGCGAATAATGCTTTGGCAGCAGTCCCGGACTTTTCAGTCTTTCCGCCCCTGCGCCATCCGCCGCCAATTCCCCCGTCACGGCAACAATCGACTCGGCATGAATCATCCCTGGCCGCAGAATGCGCGACGGACTCACGGACAAATCGAGCACGGTGGACTCGATCCCGATCTGCGATTGACCGCCGTCGACGATCAGCGGAATCCGATTACCAAAGCTCTTTCGCACATGTTCGGCATTCGTTGGAGAAATCTCCGTGGATCGGTTCGCGCTCGGCGCGGCCAGGGGAAAGCCGCACAACCGAATCACCTCCTGCATCAAGGGATGACGCGGCCACCGAATTCCTACCGTCGTTCCGCCGGCCGTAACAATATCAGGAATCTCTTCCGATCGCGGCAACACCAACGTCAGCGGTCCCGGCCAAAATACATCGGCCAACTTCTGCGCCAGCGCCGGCCATTCGTGCACGCATTCCCTCGCCATTTCCACACTGCACACATGCACAATAATCGGATTGAACGCCGGGCGGCCCTTAAGTTCATACACCCGTGCCACCGCCTCCGGATTCAGCGCATTGGCTGCCAGCCCATAAACCGTCTCCGTCGGCAGCCCCACCACTTCCCCCTGCCGAAGCAGTTCCGCGGCCCGCGCCAAATTCTCGAAATCCATAGGCAATATTATGGTCTTTTTTCTGCGCCGAGAATACCCTCAAGTCTGCGCATTTACTTCCGTTTAATAATTATGGCCAAAAGTATTCTCCTGATTTGCGGAGTCGCCATTCTAGCCGCTTTTTCGGCACTGGCCACGCAGCTCAAACCGCTGACAATTGAGCAGTTGATCGCTGCGGGCGAGACAGTTGTGTACGGCGTCGTTACTTCCAAAACCGTGCAGCGCGATGCTGACGGCCGAATCGTTACGCGCGTGCAACTGACCACCAAAGAACGATGGAAAGGATCGAAACCGGTCGTTTCGATTGTTTATGCAGGTGGCGTGCTCGGCGATAAAGCGGTGTTCGCCGACGGACAGGAGCAATATGATATCGGCGAAGAAGTAGTGACGTTCGTCCGCTTCAACACTCGCGGCGATGCAGTGACTGTCGGCATGAGCCAGGGCAAGTTCACCGTTTTTGAGCATAATGGAGAGACATTCGTCGCCAACGGCCTTCACGGCGCTTCGCAATCGGAGGTCCCGAAAAGAGGCCCCCAAAACGCACTGCGGCTGAACGAATTGAAAGCCCGCGTCTCGGGAGGTGACCGATGATTGCGCGGCTGATCTCTATTTGCGTCCTCGCACTGTTGTTCGTGCAGGGCGCTTCGGCCTTCGTCTTTTCGCGCACTGGAAACGGCAGCGTTCGGCATTGGGAATTAGTGAACCTAAACCCCTTCGTTCACACCAATGTCGTCAATCCCGCGACGCACGCCGTTCGGTACTTCCTTGCTTCGGATGGCTACTCGAGCACGAACACGACTGCCGAACTCAATGCGTTGCGCGCAAGCTTCGATCAATGGCAGCTCGTTTCCGGAACCACGTTGAAATTTGAAGATGCGGGATTAGTCGCCCCAGGCGTGGACATCAATACCAGCGATAACAGGAACGTGCTGTTCTTCGCGAAATCGAGCACGATCGTGAATGGTGGCACGAGCGATATCAGCGGCAGACTCGGAGTGACATTCACCTCTTTCTTTTCCGATGGCACATTCGCTGAAGCGGACATCGTGTTTAACGGCGTTGAGGCGCAATGGTTTACCGACTTCAGCAGCACCAACCGCACGCTAAACTTCATGGAAGGCACAGCGCTGCATGAAATTGGCCACTTCATCGGCCTTGCGCATTCTCCGATCGGCGGGGCTTCGATGTTGTGGATCGGCGACAAAGGCGTCGATACGCAGGCGGGGTTGTCAGCGGACGAAATCGCCGCGGTGCGCGCAGCCTATCCAACAGCCGCGCAAATCGCATCGCTCGGTGCACTCAAGGGAACGATCACCAAAAACGGTTCGCCTGTGCTTGGCGCAGCAGTGGTCCTGGAATCGGCCGGCAACGCCGTTGCCGGTGCGGTCAGTCGCTCCACGGGCGCTTACGAATTTAGCGCCCTTCCTCCCGGCAATTATCAGGTTCGCGTTGTCCCCTTGGACCCCAACTTTTCCTCTGGCATACTGGTGCGCGGACCGGACATCGGCAGCGAGTTCAATGCTGCGGATACAACATTTCTGCCCACCGCGAATACCGCCGTCGTAGTCACAGCCGGGGCCACAAACACGCTCGACTTCGCACTGCAAAATTCGTCGCCCGCATTTCGAATCGGGTACATTCGCGCGCCGACGGCGAATGCCGGTGCCTTTAGTTGGAGCCCGTATCCGACGTCATTGAAGCCAGGTGCAACCAACATCACCCTGGGCGTTGCTTCCGGCAATCTCCCGACAAGCGCGGCTAGTTTGACGATCAGCGGCGACGGCTTGACCGTCGGTACCCCCACGTTCAATCCAAATGCATTCGGCACCGGATTGAACTTTATTTCTGTCGTCGTCAGCGTCGCTACCAATGCCACGCCGGGCTTGCGCACCCTCACAGTGCAGCAGGGAGCAAACACTGCTCACGCGAATGGCTACTTGGAAATTCTGCCACAAAATCCTGATTACGACTTTGATGGTTTGGCGGACACGTTTCAGCGCCAGTATTTTGCGCGTTTCACCTTGGCCGAAGCTGATCCAAATGCCGATCCTGACGGCGATACCTTCATCAATAGCTCCGAGTATCGCGCCGGGACCAGCCCGACAAACAGCAGCTCGTTCCTGAAGATCGAGACAGTCACAACCAGCATTTCAGGCGCGACCGTCGTTTGGCGCAGTGTGAGCGGCAAGCGTTATCAAATGTACTTCAAGCCCGTCCTGACTGCCAGCACGTGGTCGCCAGTCGGCAGCACCATCACGGCCTCTAGTGCCACCGCTCAACAACTTGATCCCGCAGGCGCTTCAGGAATGCGATTCTACCGCGTCGAAGTCTTGCCCTAACCTACTCGTATGTCGGTTCAAGCTGCTTGATACGGGCGGATACGGGGGAGTTGGATGGTGTCCGCTTTTTTACGTCGGCAAAGATGCGACGGGCTTCGGAGGGATTCTCGCGGCCGATTAATAGGACATAGTCGAGTTGAATGGAGGCGAGGCGCGGGTCCTGCACCGATCTGCCGTAAGCATCGAGCCATGCCTTGAGGCTTTTCGCTCCGCCGGACTGAGCTTTGGTGAGCGAACCTTCGAGTTGGGAGGGCATGCCCGGAAGATTTTTTGATTCGACCGCGGGATTATTCCGTTGCGCTTCCTCGGCTTCTTTGGTTTTCCAGTAATCCCAAATCTTCCAGCCGCCAAATGCGATCCCCACGACTATGAAAATGACAATCAACGGTTTCATGATTCCTGGACTCGTTGGATTCGCGCGCCGAGCTTGCGGAGTTTGGTGTCGATTTGCTCGTAGCCACGATCGATGTGATAGATGCGATTGACGCGCGTGGTGCCTTGCGCGGCGAGACCCGCGATCACCAGCGCCGCCGAAGCGCGCAAGTCGCTGGCCATGACGGGTGCGCCACTCAATTTGCGACCGCCCTTCACGATCGCGCTCGGTCCTTCAATCGATATGTCCGCGCCTAGGCGCGCCAACTCGCTAACGTGCATAAACCGCGCTTCGAAGATGCGTTCGGTGATGATGCTCAATCCGGGCGTGACCGCCATCAACGCCATCATTTGCGCTTGCGCATCTGTGGGGAATCCGGCGTACGGCTGCGTGGTGATGTCGATCGGCTGCAAGCGCGTGCCGCGGCTCACGGTCATGTCCAGCCCGGAACGCTTCACGCGCACGCCCGCTTCATACAATTTGTCGAGCACGGCGTGCAGATGGTCCGCGCGGCCGCCTTTGATGGTCACTTCACCATTCGTCGTCGCCGCCGCAATGGCAAACGTTGCCGTCTCGATTCGGTCAGGAATCACATCATGTTCCACGCCATGCAATTCTTTGACGCCGGTGATGGTGATCGTCGGGCTGCCTGCGCCGACGATTTTTGCGCCCATCTTGTTTAGGAAATAGGCGAGGTCTACGACTTCCGGTTCGCACGCAGCGCTGTCAATGGTCGTCACGCCTTCCGCGAGGACGGCTGTCATCATTACATTTGCGGTGCCCAGCACCGTAGGGCCGGACCGTCCGCCGAGAAAGATGTCCGCGCCAATCAGCCTGCGAGCGGTCGCGTTCACGTAGCCACCTTCAATGGTCACTTTCGCCCCCAACGCCTTCACGCCCTTTAGGTGCAGGTCAATCGGGCGCGGGCCGATGATGCAACCGCCCGGCAGCGAGACTTCCGCGTGCCGTTGGCGGCCGAGCAACGGCCCCAGGATGCAGATCGACCCGCGCATTTTGCGGATCAGATTGTAATTGCCCACCGGCTTGAGCTTGGCTGCCCGCACGGTCACCGTGCCGTTCTCCATCGCCACCTTGGCGCCGAGCGATGCGAGAATCTTCCCCATGAACTGCACGTCACTCAGATTGGGCACGCGGCGGATTACGCATTTGTCCGGAGTGAGAAGCGTGGCCGCCATGATTGGGA
>DATENK010000529.1:0-2858 GCA_035275085.1 Verrucomicrobiia bacterium
AAACAAAAATGCGCCCGCTGAGATCGCGCTCGCGGCGGCCGAGGAAAACAAAAAAGGCACGGAGGTTCTGCTCTGTGCCTTTGGTCGAGATTACTATTATCGTTTACGATTTCTTTTCCCGTTTAGCTTCCCAATCACGCGTCCGCGTATTGCCGTCGCGTTCGGTTTCCATTTTGCCCGTGATAGTATCGCCGCTCACCTTGCCGGAATACTTGGCGGTGAACTTGTTGCCCTGGAACTCGCGGGTCACGTCAAAGGAGATCTGGTCGCCTTTGAGTTTGCCGTTGGTGATCTGCGTTTCCGTCGCCTGGTCATTACGTCCGGGCGTCGAGATCGAGCCGGTCACCTTGTCGCCGTCCACCTTGAGCTTCATGGTGCTCTTGCGGGCTTCACCGCCGTTGCGACCGGGTGTGCTCCAGGTCCATGTGCCACTGGGATCAGCTTTCTTATCTTCGGCCGCGAACGAAGCGAACGCGCCGAGCGTCAGAACTGCTATTAGAGAATATGTGAGTGATTTTGTCGTCATAATTGTTCTTTTGATGAAATAAACCGTCTGCAAATTCAATGACTTCGCAGTTCCGTGACGGTTACGTGACACCGTCGGTTCGGAGTTCCGCCTTCAGGCGGTCTCGGCTTATTTGGTGGAAAGGGCCGGCCGGAGCAAGATTCCCTCGGAATAAAACCCTCTTTATCCTGATGCCTGCGGAAGCGGGCTCACAGGCCGGCCCCTGATTCCATAAACTTGATTTCGGCCCAAAGCGGCTGAAGATCAGGGTCTTCCAACGCCAGCGAACGGATTTTTTTGCCGCCTACTGTCAACGCTCGTTTGAACCATTGGCGGGAATCGTCGATGCGGCCCAATTGGCAGGCGTAACACGCCAGGTTATACGGAATCGTCGAAACTTTCGGAAACCGGTTACGCACCGTGTAAAGGGCGTCCCACGCCTCCTGCGTTTGCTTCAATTGATGCAACGTGATCGCGCAATTGATCCATGCTGTAGGCCGGTCCGGGGCACGCTCTAGCAATGCCGCGGCGATGTCCATACAACTCGTCCAGAGACGCTTTTTGGCCGCCAGCGCAAATTCCACTTCCAATACGTCCGGGTGACGCGCGAACTTTCGGTCAATCTGATTCAGCTCGTTTCTGGCTTCGGCGACATCCCCCAAAATGAACCAACCCTTCGCCGCTTCCAGATACAACAGATCCGGCGCTTGGAGTGCTCTCATGCTCGTGTCCGTTATACCAATCCCGCCCATCGGAAACAAGCCGAAAACCTGCATGTAACGCGAGTCGATTTCCGACAGGGTGTTATGTCTGTATTCGATTGTTTCGCTGTTGACGATCGTACCGCTTGGCGGTTTCAGTCAATGCATTGAAAAAACGCTCATTCATAATCGTATTATTTTGCCTTTTCACTTCGATAACCCAAGCCGGAGTTGTGACTCTCTTCCTGACGGAAACCGACGCGATCCGAGAAATTGCTATTCGTGACTACGAGTCCTTTAAGGTCCTTTCACATGGCCGGACCGTTTCTGCGAATTATGGGTTCTACACAATCGAAATTGAAAAGGCTGGCCGCTTGATCACGACTTCTTATAATCCACAAACGCCCAATGTTCCTTCCTCAGCGCCAGCATCTTTTCCCATGGCGATGGCAGGTCCAGCTACCGTGCGCTTCAAAAGCTACTCACTTCAGCGTGATTACGGAGCTTGGCTCACTGTGGACATTCAGCCAGAGCCGTTCGACGTTGGGAGAACGATAACGCTTGCACCAGGTAATGGGGCGGCAATTTCACTCGAATGCACCACGAATCTCGTAAATTGGTCGCCCGCGACGAATGGCGTTTACACGCGCCTCAACGAAGCTAAGTTCTTCCGAATAAAGGCGGAGCGGCTGAGCGCGCCCTGACTTGGTGTCGGTGGCGGGACTTGAACCGCCAACAGCGTTCTTTAAGAGCAGTGAGAAAACCCAATAGGCAAGGTTCAATCAATGGTCATGCGGGTTTCGTGCGTGTCGGCTAAAACCTTAAAACTGCACCGAGCTGCAACCGTCTGCACAGAATTGTATCTGTGCTGGCAGGAATTTGACAGACTGTTACCATCCGGCATATCACAGCCATGATGGACATCGAAGAGGCAGGCCGTGTTCGAGAGGCATCACCCGCATGGGTGGCGCTTTGCGAGGCATCTGGCGTTCTCAGCTCTTCGCGCGAGTCCACATTCGATGACTTACTTGCGTGCTTGCGGCATCGAAGTCTGCCAGCAGAGATGGGAGCGTGCGCTCTCTACGTGCGCACGCAGCGTCCGAGACATGACGACACTTTGGCCCCGATCATCATGGGGCATGGCGATTGGGCAATGTATTTGCGAGAGCGCGGTTTGATCACATGATTGAATCACACACCAGCCGCCTAACGCCTATCCCATGACTTTCATGGCAACGGCGGCGCAGGAAGGGTTTGAACACCTCGGGGGAATCGTGAAGGGTGCCAGAACCGGCATGCTCGTCCTTGCTAGCGCAGTTGGCCTCTGCGTTGCCGTATGGATGTTTCGCGACCTCTTTCGCTTTGGACGCGACGGATTGTCTTGGTTCATTGCTGTCGGAGTGGTTATCTTTTTCAGCAGCGTCGGCGTTTGGCTTGGCGGTTATCTCGGTGCCTTGGTCGGCGCACCGATGCTTGTAGCGTTCGGCGTTGGCAGATTCGTCACGTATCGGCGAAAGCATAAGTAACCCTGTTAAAATCACGGCTTTCCCTCCGTTGGCCGCGGCGTGCATCTCACCACGCGCACACCGTAAGCGCGCAACATGATTTTCAACGCGGACTGAAGGGGCTTCTCCCGACAGGAAAGTGATAAC
>DATENK010000530.1:0-2423 GCA_035275085.1 Verrucomicrobiia bacterium
TGTCACTGTTTGAGAACCCAAACCAGCGCGATGTCAGATATGCTAGTGTTGGTGCACAACAACTTATAATGAAGAGCCCTTTTCGTCCTCGTCCGCCCAGCTGGCCGGCAGTGCTCGGCGTGGCTGCCGGCGCAGCCGCGGTTGGCGGAGCGGCGACACTTTTTATTGCGCGCAATTTCTTTCCCACCGAAAAGAAAATTAATCACGACATCGTCGCCGATTACGCAGTTGGCGATGATGTCTTCGCGCGGGTGATGGGAAATCTGCTCGGCCCGCCGTTGCTGAAAGGCAACAAAGTGACCGCGCTGGAAAATGGAGAAAAGATCTTTCCCGCCTTGCTCGATGCCATTCGCTCGGCACAACGCACGATCACGTTCGAGAACTTTCTCTTCGCCGAAGGCGAAGTATCGGATGCATTTGCGCAAGCGCTGGCGGAGCGCGCCCGCGCCGGAGTGAAAGTACATTTTCTTCAGGATGCCATGGGCTGCAATTGTCTCGATGGCCGCGCTATGAACCTGGTGCGACGCGCTGGCGTGCAATTGGAAATCTTCCGCTTCATTAATATGGCGATCAATTTTCGCACCCATCGGAAGCTTCTCGTCATCGATGGCCAGACCGGTTATCTCGGCGGAACCGGCATCTCCGACGATTGGAAAGGCGACGGGTGCACCCGCGGTTGCTGGCGCGACTCGCATTATTGCGTTGAAGGACCCGCCGTTGCCCAAATGCAACAGGCATTCGTCGACAACTGGCTCCAGACCCGAGCGGAGTTACTCCACGGCGATGATTACTTTCCAAAATTGGAACCTGCCGGTGACATCATATGCCAAATTTTCAAAAGCTCTGCTGGCGAAGGCTCGGATAGCGCACGTGTCATGTTGCTGGTGTCAATCGCTGCCGCGCGGCGTCACATTCGGATCGCGAATGCCTACTTCATTCCGGACCGGCTTTGTATGCGGACGTTAGTGGATGCATTGAGGCGGGGCGTGAAAGTGGAAATCATTACACCTGGGACCGACATTGATGCCCAGACAGTGCGCGCGGTGAGCAAGATGCACTGGCCGCAACTGCTCAAAGCCGGCGCCCGCTTCTACGAGTACCAGCCGGCCCGTTTTCACTGCAAATATCTTCTGGTGGATGATTGTTGGGGATCCGTCGGCTCGGCGAATCTCGACAACCGCTCATTATCGTTAAACGAGGAAGCGAACCTGAACGTGCTCGATAAGAAATTTGTCACCGCCTACAACAAAGTTTTCGAGGAGGACAAGAGTCATTGCCGCGAGGTCACCCTGGCCGATTGGCGACGAAGACCCTGGAGCGAAAAGATCAGAGGCCGGTTAGGGAAAGTGCTTGCCTCCCAGATGTAACTTTGTTTTCCCTCCATTTTTTCCCATTGTTGATTTGAATTTGCTTCGGATTTCGGATTTCGATATTCGAACTTTCCTTAAGTTGTCAGTAGTCCGTGGTCCGTTGTCGGTAGTCCTGTTATCTTGGCCGTCCACATGGAAATAGCAGGCGAACCGACTGCCCCCCATCTGCGTGTTGCTACCTATAACGTGCACGGTTGTGTCGGGATCGATCGGCAACGCTCGGAAAGTCGCATCGCGGAAGTGATCGCGAGCATGTCGGTCGATATTGTCGGTCTGCAAGAATTGGATCTGGGCCGAGCCCGTTCTGGGCACGCCGACCAGGCGGCGCTGATCGCGGCTCAACTCGGTTGGAAATATCATTTTCATCCGGCGATGCGTAGCGGCGACGAGCAGTACGGCAACGCGATTGTTAGCCGCTTCCCCATCGTCCTGAAGTGCGCGGCCGAGATGCCCGGCGCGCCGCCTTGGTTTTGCCGGGAGCAACGGATCGCAATCTGGATGGAAGCGGCAACCGATCTCGGGCCGGTCCACATAATAAATAGTCATTTTGGTCTGGGCCGCGGTGAACGCAGATTGCAGGCGCAATTACTCATCGGACCGGAGTGGATCGGCTCTATACCACCGGACCAACCAGTGATTCTGCTCGGCGACTTCAACAGCGTACCGATTTCACCTGCCTACCGGGTGTTCGCGACCCAACTACGCGACGTGCGCAGACTAGTTAGGCCTCGGCGAGCGTTCCGGACCTTTCCCACCCGGCTCCCTTCCCTGGCAGTCGATCACATCTTCGTGAACGCAGTTCTAAGTGTCACCGATCTCAGCGTCCATCGCACCCCGCTGTCGCGGGTGGCCTCCGATCACTTCCCTCTTTTGTGCGAGCTAAAGCGCATTCGCTAGCGGCAGCGGCGACGAAATACGCCCTTAGCTCTTTGCGATAGTTCTTCCGATTCAACGATTCACCTGTCCGCCGTAGCCTTGGCGAAGGAGGAACGATTCACCTGTCCGCCGTCTTGTCTCGCCGTAGCTTCAGCGAAGGAGGAAGCCTTGGCGAAG
>DATENK010000531.1:0-3731 GCA_035275085.1 Verrucomicrobiia bacterium
TGCGCCGGCTGCAAATCGCCTGATCAACGCCAACTAGGACTGCGTGACCATTCACTTCGGCATAATCGAAATTATGAATTATTTTTTTAAAGCGAAGCCGTTGCTTCCTTCCGAATTAGTTCGTCATGGGCGACAAACCACCCTATCCTCAAAACCATGAGAAAATTATACATTGTCATTGATGACCATGGCGCTCAAACCCAGGCCGTCGAAAGCATCAGTCACGGTGAAGCCGCCATTGCCCGAGAATTCGGGATCTCCGGCAGCGATCTGGTGAACTTTCAAACCAAACGCCGTAACAGCAAATCTTTCATGGCCTACCAATCCCCCGCTGGTGCTTTCCGCGAAATCGTCCCCGCCCGCCTTAGTTGAACCGCCGTTGCCGTCACATCCGCTCATTTCAGCCGCCAGGTGATGCGCGCCTTTTCGAGATCGTAGGGGGACATTTCCATGCGCACGCGATCACCCGTTGTAATGCGCACCCACCGCTTGCGCATCTTGCCGCAAATCGTGGCGAGGACGGTATGTTGATTATCGAGCTCAACCCGGAACATAGTGCCGGCCAGGACTGTGCGGACAACGCCTTCCACTTCGATATGCTTCTCTTTCATAGTGATTCTGTCGCATCCCACGAATGCTGCGACATCGGCGAGAGTCAATGCGGCGGTTAGTCTCGCCCCGATTGCGGGATAAAACAACAGGGATTCTGGAAATTAAATCCAAATACTCCTTGCGCTGGGGCCGGAGTGCGGTATGGTTTGCGCAGTTTAGGCATCTTGTCGAATTTCAAAGGCATGGAAGATCCTCAGGTGAACTTGTTTCAGTGATGATTTGAAACCCGATAGTCGGGGACAGTCTGGGAAAAAGAGCAACGGGTCTAATCATTATTATATGGAAACAAAACTGTACGTGGGAAACCTTTCCTACGATGTTACAAAAACCGACCTCCAGGACGTCTTCGCCCCCCACGGGCCCGTCCAGGACGTTCACCTGGTAACCGATCGCGTCACCGGCAAAGCTCGGGGATTCGCGTTCGTCACCATGGAAACCAAGGAAAGCGCTGATGCCGCCATCCAGGCCTTGAATGGCTCCAGCTGGAACGGCCGCGCCATGACCGTAAATGAAGCGCGTCCGCGTGAGTCGCGTCCGGCATACTCCGGCGGCGGCACTTCGCGCCGGTACTAATTCGAATTGAATCAGCACGAGGGTGGTTCGACGACCACCCTCGTCGCTTTTTTCGGCCTGGAAGAATCGCGCACGATTCATGCTTCGCAACGAGGCATGGTACCGGCCAGCATCGACGCCAGTATAACGCGTATTGACTTGAGTAACCGCGCATCGCGCGACGCCATGGCACGTTTGGAAAGGCGTGTCGCCCTTATCACCGTCATTGTCCCGTTTATCGCGCTGGCACTCGCCATCATCCATTTTTGGGGCAGGGGCGTAACCGCCCTGGATTTGATTCTCTGCGGCGCGATGTACCTGATCACTGCCTTCGGCCTCACCATGGGTTTCCACCGACTCTTTACCCATCGCAGTTTCAAGTGCGCCAAAGCTGTGACGGCCTTTCTGGGCGTGGCAGGCTCCATGGCCGCGCAGGGACCAATTATTTTTTGGGTAGCCTGCCACCGACGGCACCATCAATGTAGCGATGAACAGGGCGACCCGCATTCGCCGCACGAATTCGGCGGCGGACTGCGCGGAGTCCTGCGCGGCTGGTGGCACGCGCACATGGGCTGGATGTTGACGCACAAATCAGAGAATTATCGGAAATTCGCCGGCGACCTTCTGCGCGATCAGCAGGTGGTGACCATGAATCGACATTATCTTTTATGGATCGCGCTCGGTCTGCTGATTCCGGCGGTCCTGGGCGGAGTGATCAGCAAAACCTGGTGGGGATTTTCCACGGGGTTTTTGTGGGGCGGCCTGGTGCGGATGTTTTTCGTTCACCATTGCACGTGGAGCATCAACTCGATTTGCCACTTGTTTGGGCGCGCGCCGTTCGTGACCTCTGACGAAAGCAAAAACAATGCGGTGTGCGCCGTGCTGACCATGGGTGAAGGGTGGCACAATAATCATCATGCGTTTCCGTCATCAGCACGGCATGGATTAATGTGGTGGCAATTGGACATGGTTTATCTGACCGTTTGCGCGCTACGATGTTTAGGACTCGCGTGGGATGTCCACGTGCCTTCTCGGACCCAAATGGCCGCTCGTGCGCGGAACGCGGATATGTTGGCATTAAAGGCGCAAGGGCTGCCAGGCTGACGGCTTGAGGCAACAGCTGCTTGAACGGCTCCCTGGTTATTTATCGCTGGACGGCTCGGTAAAAGCGCGGTGAGTTTGGGGCGGGATCCGTGAAGGTGCCCTGTGCGCCCGTGAGGGTAACGCTTCCGATCGCTTCCCAGGTACGCATGTCGGGCGACGCTTCGATCATGTAAGTGGTTTGCGGATCGCCGATTAAGGTCATCTGGAATGTGCCGTCCCAGAGCATACGCGTGGTGGTGATGCGCGCAGGATTGCTTTCCCAATAGAGGCGCAAGACCCAACCATTATTGATGACGCCCGTATCAAGTTGGAAATCGTCCACCACGAACAAAGACCAAAACCCATTCGGGTCAATGCCGGCCAAACCTGTCAGATTGTTCACAGGCGTCAGTTTCGGCGCGGGCGCTGGGAAGTTGTCTGAATCGGAATCGTAATTGGCTGGGCGGAAGGTGCCGGTGACAAGCTGAGTCGAATCCGGCAACGGCGCCGCCGCTGAATCGTCGAGCGTGATGTTGATGTTGTTTGCAAGGCTGCCGGAGCCGACGTCAGACATGAGCATCACGCAACGCCCATCCGGGGTGGCGAGCATCACGTCCACGTCGTCCGGATAGGAATGCGTAAAGCCGCGCAAAGTGACCGTGGCGCGCTTGACGGTATCGGGCACGCAGGCGACGCGCACTGAAGACGGATAGGGGAATGCCGGCGCGTTATCATAAATGGTAATGGTACCACTATTCGTGTAAACGGCTGGATTCACGACATGGATGACGCCCACGCCGGCACTTGCGGACGCGGTATTGCAGGGGCCGGAGACTTCGACCGTATATAGCCCTGCATCATTGGTGGTCAGTTTTGAAAATACCAGTGTGTTGCTGGTGGCGCCGGCAATGATCGATCCGTTCTTGCGCCACAGATAGCTGTAAGGTCCGGTGCCTGATACTGTGGGGCTCAACACCAGCGGATCGCAATCACACTTCGTTACATTCGTGAGGCCGTTCACCGTAACGAGCGGTCTGACCGTGAGCGTGGCGGAATTGCTCACACTGCCGCAGGGCGTCTGCACGCGCACGCCGTATGTGCCCGAATCAGCAGGCGTGATGTTGCTGAGCGCGAGCGAAATATTGGTGCGCCCGGACATGAGCACGCCTTCTTTAAACCACGCGAATGTCATCGGACCTGAGCCAGTCGCGGAAGTGGCGAATACTGCCACTTCACCGGCGCAACGCGTTTGCGATTGTGGCGGAGTCGCTGCTAGTGGTTGCAAACGGTTAATTACTGAAAAGACGCACGAAACCATATTGCCGGCCGCGTCAATGCCCGTGCACGTGACGTGGTTTGTGCCTGGCGGGAAACTTGTGCCGGAGGGTGGCACACAATTAACAATAGTGCCCGGACAGTTATCGCGAACGGTCGGATTGTAGCTAGCCACCGAGGTGCAAAGGCCGTTGTTGCCGTCGAGTACA
>DATENK010000532.1:0-3073 GCA_035275085.1 Verrucomicrobiia bacterium
GGGAATGAAACTTTCGCAGAAAATCATATACGTCGGATTAAAACGGCCCGGGTCCGTCCCGCCATATAGCACCGCGTCGCGCGTCATCTCCGGATAAATTGGCTGCCCGTCCTTGTCTGAAGTGAATGGTGGTGTGAACATGTCATGACCGAACCAAAAGCCAAACAAATGGCCGCGCTGTTCGTTTTCCTCCCAATGCGCCATGATCGACCAAAGCGGCATGATGGTGAACAGCGCCAGAAGGGCCTTCCATGAATTCTGCGTGCGGCTGAGGTACATCACCACCGCGATTGCAAGAGGCAGCAGCATTGCAAAGATCGCTGTGTAATGCACCAGCGGGTTCGCAACTTCGATATGTTTGATGGCAACGTACACCGCACCGATGCCCGCCCCGACCAATCCGCCAAGAAAAATCCAGCGGCGCCACCGCTCGAAATTCACCAGCAACATCCCTGCGATCAGCGTCAGCCCATAACCCACGCCCATGGCAATCATCACGTGTGATGCCGTAAAAAAGACTTTGTTCAAGTCGCGGCTCTGCCGGTCGGTTCCCGGGTTCAGCAGGATCAGCAGGAATACGCTCAAGCACAGGTAAGTCGCGGTAAGGCCCGTCAGCCATGCGCGCTCCCGCTTCTCCATGCGTTTCCAGAAGAAGAACGGCACCAGCGCCAGCAACAGGTAAACGAGATTAAATTCGTCTACCGCCCCCTGGAGGTACATCCAGAGTTGTTGGATAAATGTCCACAGTTTCTCTGTGGGGTGAATGCGTTCGTATTGTCCGCGAGTAAAAGCATGGAAGAACCCGGAGACGATCCGTGGATAGCCCCAATTCAGCGGCGGATTGCTCATTGAAGCCAGCGGCATATACAGATAGAACGCCGCGCCCACGGCCCACGCGGCTCCGCTTGCGAGCGCGCCGAGCCATTCAGTGCCCAGCCCTCGCGTACGCAGAGTTAAAAAGACAAAAGCCGCCGTGACACCCAGCCCGATGATGTTGAAGAATACAAATAGCCCGGTCTTGAATTCGAACGCCGTTGTATACGCGGTGACATGGGCGAACACGCCCAGCAGGTAGCCGATCATGCCCACCATCGTGAAATCACGCGCGAACTCGAGGCCGCTCTTTTTCGTCTTGAAAGCCAGGTAACCCCAGGCGATCAGCGACGCGATCCCAATTAAATTATAAATGATAAATAAAGGCGTGTTGTCCGTAAGCACACTCAGCAAATCCATGCTCCGAAGCACCAGGCCGCCCAGATAGATGATCGTGTTCCAAAAAAACAGGTCGCGCGCGAGCTTTGGCCGCACCGCGAAAACCGCGACTTCCAATCCAAGAGCTACCACCAGCAGCGACTGGTGGTTGTTGAAGCAAATGCCGAACAGGAAAAAAGCCAGATAAAGGTAACGGTTCTGATGCGGCGCATAAATCCAGCGCATCATGCAGGCAAGCACGCCCGCCAATGAAAGCACACTCAGCGTGTACACCTCCACGATCACCGATTGGCTCCACATGAACCCGTTGAAGCCGATCAACATGCCCGCCACAAATCCGGAAACAATGCAGATCCAGTTCTCGATTTGGCGCGCGATGTTCCGCAATTCCGCGACGCCTTCGATGATCATGCTGCTGCCTCGCGACACCATCAGCGCCACCAACCCGCACGCCAGCGCGCCCGCAAAGGCCGACGAAAGCCCCACTCGATATGCAATATTCGAAATCGGCAGCTTGGTGAACAGCCACGTATAGATCGTCCACACGGGATATCCCGGTGGGTGGGGAATGCCTGCGTACATCGATGCGGTCGCCAATTCACCGGAATCTTCCAGCGTCAGGTCGGGCGCAAGGGTCCATAAATATCCAAGAAACACCAGCAACGCCGTCGCGCCGAATGCAAACCAATCGATCCCGCGAAACAGCGGCTTGATGGGAGGCGGTGGCGATGCGGTTGTGACGGGTGGAGCGGGTTTGATAGGCTCGGGTGTGCCGCTGCTCTTCGGCTTGTTAACGTTCATTCAAAATCAAAATCGCTCGTCGAAAACTAGATCTGCTTATTTTATTGTGCGCGAACCGGTCCTTATTGGATCAGACTATTCGTTGCCGGCGCTGGCCATGCTACGTTGCTTTCAGCCGCCACTGGCCGGCTCTTGTTTGTCCAATCAAACGTTGCCACTGGCCAGCCGTTATGACTGCTGTGGCCAGAGGACGGGAAATATGCTGCCAGATCCGGATTTTTCAAGGCCAACTCAGAGATTCGGCCGCTGGGCGCCACAATCAGCGTCGTGAACCCCGGCCCGTTCTGCGACGAAAGCGTCAGCGCCATCACGAATAGCGCCATCGCGGGCGCGAGCCACTGCCATAAAACCGGCCGCGCCACGCTTTGGTAGGGCGAGGCCTCCCGGCGAACTGGCGCTTCCCCAAATAGCGCTTCTCTAATTCGTTCCGAGGGTTGGCGCGGGGTCCAGGAACGCAATTGCGTCTCGATTTGGTTCCACGTGTTCATAACTCTCACTTTCAGGCGATTCGGTGCGCAAACACGCCCGAATCTTTTGCATACCGTAGCGGTACCGCCCGGCCACGGTATTCGGCGATATATTCAGCATCTCTCCAATGGCCTCAAACGTCAGTTGTTGCCAGATTTTCAGCACAATAACCTCGCGCTGCTCCGCCGGGAGTGCCATCAGGCAACGCATCGCTGAGCGCTCGGCCGATGCCTCCTGCGGCGCGCGATCGAACCAGGCTTTGGACTCCAATTCGCGCGCCAGTCGCCGCCACAAGCTACGGCGGTAGTTCAGGGCGCGGTTGCGGAAAGCGCGAACACAATAGTTCACCGGTTTCTCCGGCTCCGTTTCCATCCGCATCAAGGCGATAAACGTGTCCTGCAACACGTCTTCGGCTTCGCTGTGGCTTAAGCCCAACGCGCGCCCATACAGCAACAATTGCGTTGCCTGGGCTTCATACAGCCGCTCGCACCAATTGACCGATCCTTCAGACACTTGCCACCCAATAAACACCACTCCAGCAAGCTTTTGTATACATTAATTTGCGTCGAAGAAAGCAGTTCCATTAAGGCCG
>DATENK010000533.1:0-3578 GCA_035275085.1 Verrucomicrobiia bacterium
TTATTGGGAAACTCTCATCACCTCGACACGACGCCATGTCTGGTCCCCGTTACATCGAGACTTGCCGATTGTTACCGCCGCCTCGCCGCATTCGGCAGTCATTGGCGCCGCTGCCCTGGCTTTGCGCAAACTCGACGCGGCTACGGCGGTTCAGCAGCAGGCGCCGCCGAACTAATGCCGCGCAGCGGCAGCGAGCACGTCACGATCGCTCCGCGCTCGCCCTGGCCGCGGACACTCACGGTGGCGCCGACCACGTGCGCGCGATAATGCATGATGCGCAAGCCCATTCGGTTCTTGAGGCCGAGCGTTTCGGGAAATGGCTCGCCATCGTTGCGAATTGTCAGGATGAGGTCGCCGTTCGAAGCCGCCAAATTCATGTCGACTTTCTTGGCCTTCCCATGTTTGATCGCGTTCGTTACCGCTTCCTGGGCGATCTTATAAAGCTGTTTCACCGCCGCCTGCGGCAGCGTGGGTATTTCTCCCTTGGTGTTTACCTCGCAATCCAGCTCGAACATTGTCTCAGCGTGGCTCGCCAATTGTTTTAGCGCCGCCGCCAGGTCGTCGTTTTGCAAATCTACTGACGCCAGGTCATGCGCCACGCGGTGCGCGTGGTTCATCGTCTTTATCAACAACGATTTGATGCGCTCGACCTCGGCTGTTTCCGGCAATGATTTCTGGCCCAGCTTGATCTGCAAGGCTTCCAGTAACAAAGCAATTCCGTTCAGGTGCTGCCCGAGGTCATCATGCAGGTCGATGCCAATTCGCTTGCGCTCTTTCTCGGTAATATCCAGCAACTCATTTTCAAGGCGCCGGCGTTCACGGATTTGCCGCTGCAATTCGGCATTTGCCGCGGTCAGGTCCGAGGTGCGCTCCTGAACGCGCTTTTCCAATTGCTGCCGCGCTTCGTCCAGCGCCGCGTTCTTCTGCTGCAACTCGAGCGCATTTGCAGCAAGCTTTTCCTGGGCTTCCTTCGCATTCGTGACATCTTCGGCAATCGCCGCGATCCGAAAAATTTTGCCGCGCTCATTCTTTACCGGAAATGCGCGATAATGCACCCATCGCACCGCCCCGTCGGGCCGCACTATGCGAAATTGTTGGTTCACGCTGCCTTTGTCCAGGCCTGCCAGCGCATCGCTCAACGTTCGCTTGTCCTCGCTCAAAACCGCCTTTTGCCAGCTCTTTGGATTCTGGTACAGGCTTTCCGCCGGCGACTGCCAGATGGTTGCGAACGCCGGACTCACATAAGTCACTTTGCCAAGTCCTTCACCAGGGGCCCAGTCGCTCATGATGAAAGCCGCATCGATGTTCTCCGCCAGTTGCCGGAAACGTTGCTCGCTTTCGGACAGCGCTTCCTGCGCCTGCCGTTTCGCGCGGCGCACATCCGCTTCCTGCAATTCGCGCCCGATCGCCGGCCCCAGGCGCGTCAGGTTGTCCTTCATCACGTAGTCGTGCGCGCCGGCTTTCATCGCCGAGACCGCGGAGTCTTCGCCGATCTGGCCGGAGACTACGATGAAGGGAATATCGAGATGACGCTCCTGGACGATCTTCAGCGCTTCGAGGCCGCCGAATCCCGGGATGACGTAATCGGAAATAATGATGTCCCAGGAAGCATTGTCCAGCGCCGCACGCATGCTCTCGGGCGCTTCGACGCGCTCATGAGTGAACTCATAGCCGAACTTCTTCAGAGTCCTCAACAAGAGGATTGCGTCATCCTCTGAATCTTCGATTAGTAAAAGGCGCAACGGCTGAGTCACAACATTCTCTGCACTTTCTCAGGTACGGCGTGGCGTCCCGCCGAGCCGGCTTATAACGCGTGCAACGGCGCGGGCACCTCGACGATACCCTTGGAGACAGCATACCGCGTCAGGCTTGCTACATCATGCAAATTCAGCTTTTCCATCAACTGCTGCCGGTGCTTCTCGACGGTTTTCACGCTGATCGACAGCTCATCGGCGATCTGCTTATTGGCGTAACCTTCCGCAATCAACTGCAGCACTTCCATTTCGCGGGAAGTCAATGAACTGACGTTGCGCTTGATGGTCGCGCCGCTGACAAACGCTTCGCGATATTGTTCCAGCAGGCGTTTCGAGATCGCGGGACTGAAAAATGCATTGCCTTTGCTCGCTTCACGAATTGCTTTCAACAAATCCTGCGCCGCAGTCTGTTTCACTAGATAACCGATCGCACCCGCCTCAATCAGTTGATGCACGTATTCATCGTCACTGTATGAGGATAGAATCAGCACTTTTGTGTTCGGCACATCGCGCAAGATTTGCCGCGTGGCTTCCAGGCCATTCAGCAGCGGCATCGCCACGTCCAATACCACCACGTCGGGATTGAGTTTGCGCGCCAACGCTACCGCTTGCCGTCCGGTATCAGCTTCCCCCACCACTTTTACTTCGCCTGAAGCTTCCAACAGCACACGGAGACCCTCGCGGATCACCGTATGGTCGTCGGCCAGGAGCACATTAATCTTTGGTTTTTCGTCCATAACATCTAGGGGTATAAGGTTTTCAATGATCCGTTGTAGCCGCCGCTTACAGCGATTCCGGCTCGGCGCAACTCAGGACTGTTCCCGCTTCTCACACGTTTAATTCCGACAGCCAGAGTAGCCGAATTCCTCAGAATTCAGGAATGGGGTGGATACCCTAATTGCCTTATAATTGCGCCTGATAAAAAAGGCCGCGGCACCAACGACTGGATCACTCTTCCCGCTCCGGCCAATCCCGCAGCATTTGCACCAGTTCCGAAAACCCGGGACTTTGACCGTAACGAACATAGTAGCCGCTGGTCGTTACCCCGAGCAAAACGCTGCCCTCATTGTCGAATCCCAGCAATTTACCGAGGCAAAACCCAGCGTTGAAATGGTCCCCCGCCCCGGTGGTGATTACCGGTTTCAATACGCATGGCCCGTCCACAAGCGAGACCGTGCCTTTGGAAACGGCCAGCGCGTAAGTCACAGGATGGACCAGCACCGTACTGACGCCTGTTTGCTTCTGAATCTCTCGGGAAAGCTGTGCGAGCGCATCGCGGGAATTGTCCTTTGCGCGGAACCCGAGCGCGGCGCCCACCTCGCCGGCTTCTTTCTCGTTCATGCCGAAAATCACCTCGAAGTAATTTTCGAATTTCGAGATGAGGTCGATCGCGTAGCGCAAATCCTTCGCTGTGCGTTTTTCCGGATCGGCAAGGTCGAAAAAGATTCGGCGCTTCGTGGCGCTGGGGCTCGGGCAAAACTCACGCAGCAACGCCGCCCAGAGCTCGCTCATATAGGGGATCTGCGTCCAATTCACGAACGCCACCAGATCAGCGGTGGAAAAATGCTCGATAAACTTATCGCGGCTGAAACGCGCCTGGATCGTCGGCCAGGTGATCTCGCTGAAGTGCGATGTTTTGGTGAGCATCACCTTGCCGTCGTCGAATTCGAGCGCATTCGTATTCCCCGCTTCGCAGATGCTGTGCACTTCGGCGCGTTGCGCGAACTCGGTAAACACGGGGTGCATCACTGGGTACCCGAGGGCGCCTACGTAAGTGACACGAATCCCGAAGCGCGCGAGCGCATTGGCCATGATCGGGCCGTT
>DATENK010000534.1:0-12873 GCA_035275085.1 Verrucomicrobiia bacterium
AGCGAATCGTCCGGCTTGCGTTTGATAGCCGCGAGGGAAATTTCCAGGTCAGCTTCAACCTGCGGCACCGTGAGTCGCGCGATACGTTCGCGCGCAAGCTTTTCGGCACGTGTTTGTCGTTCGCGGTAATTCAATTGATCGTAGTAAGGTGGCCGCGAAGTAAGGTCCGCCATCGCCATTTGGATTTGCGCATCGTGCCAATCCGTGTAGGCCAGCAATTGTTTGCAATCCTCGATGGAAGGAATTGTGGCAGACGACGTACGGGGCCGGAGCGCTGTCGGCAACAAGGTCTTTGCCAGCAGATAGTCGCCTTCGAATGTCGGATGCACATGATCGCGAAACAGCTTCGCGCCGGGCGTGCCGTCCTCTGCATCTGCAAAAGTCTTCACCGAGTCCACAAGGACCGCTTCATTGGTCGCGACTTCTCTGATCTTTTCATTCAACTTGCTGTCCGCCCGAAATTGCAACGCGTCCCAATCGAGCGCCTCTTGAAAGTGGCCCAACCGAAACTGTTCTTCGGCATTGTATCGGCTAGGAATGGACCCGAGCGGCGGAAAATCTTTCATGTTCACCGGCACAGTTGAGACGATGACCTTCGCTCCAGCTTTTTTGCCTGCACGACAAATGTCGCGCAAATTTGCGAATAAATGCTGTCTTACGGCTTCACGCCGCCAATCATCGGGCGCCAAACGATGCTTCCGAAAAAACTCCATGTCCTGGGCTATCGTTTCCGCCTTTTTCCTTTTGCCTTTGGCCTTATCTAAGAGCTGGCCCAGCCGGGTTGATTTCAGAAAATCCGCGGCGCGCATGAACCACGGCCACTGCGACAGCCGTGAACATCCCGGCTCCGGGCCGTGCAGGCCAATCACTTCATTGTTGCCCATGTAAATGATGAACACATCGGGCCGCAGCCGCGCGCAATCCATTGCGATTTTGCGGACGATATGTGAATCGATCCCGCGCATCGCGGCATTCACCAATTCCACTTTGTCTTTTGGTCCCACTGCCCCCTCCAACATCACCTCCAGAATTCTCCCGAAGCAAAACGCCGGGTCCGGTGTGCCCATCGCCGCCGATTCGCCAAGCACTACGATGCGTACCCCATGGGTTGGTTTTTGGACAGGCACTCTGAAGTACACGGGCCGGGACGTAGAGTGCCGACCAAAAAACTGAACTGCGAATTTGTCGTTGGGAAACCAGTAGTCCCCTTTTCGCACCAGAAAGCAGGTCGGGCAACCAACCCCGAACAGCCGCAGCGCACCTTCGACGATCAACGGCAGACTCAGCAGCAACAGAATCGGCGCAAGCCGAAACAACCATTTGCGTCGGACGGGCGGCTGGGGTTCGGGCTTCGGCACGCAAGCATGTTTGCCGCCTTGCCCCCGCTCTGGCAAGTCCGAGCCCAGCACACCCCAATGGTCTCTCACTCGGTATGCTGGCCCACGATCACGAGAAAGGAGATTGTGGTTACCGCTGCGCCATCGCTCGCGGTCACGGTGATGAGCGAAACCCCAGTTTGGCCATTGGTCGGATCGATCACCAGCGTCCGGTTCGTATCCGAACCTTCAAGCGACAGCCCTGATGTGGGAACGACAAGCGCGTTCGAACTGTAAGCGCTGACCCGCAACGCCGCTGCGGGTGTCTCGATATCACTGACTGTGAACGGGATCGCATCCGAAAGCCGGTTTTTCGACAGCGCTTGATCTGGAATCGTCGAAACCGCAGGCGGTGAATTCGGAAGCGCTTCCAGGTCTTGCGGCACAGCGTCGGCCGCTAACGGAATGTATGCCGGCAGGAACGGGATTCGACAAGCAAGTTCTGGTGTGCGCGCGCTTTCCAGGCCCGCGACATTATACGCCGTCAGCGCGAAGTAGTAGTCGATGCCCCGTACCAGGTTCGGGAGTTCAAATGTCGTCATCTTGCCCACGTCGACAAAGTTTGTATAAAGGCCCGGGACGGTGCCGACGTACAGTTTGTAGCCCGCCAGATCCGGTTCGGCGTTCCCCCTCCAGGTGAATCTCACCTTTGCGTCGGCGGACACGCCCAAACTGTAGATCCCCTCGGCTTGCGAATTGCCGGCGTGCGCGATGAGAAAAACGCACGCTGGCAGACATAACTTTCGCAAACAAAAATGAGACGAGACCCGCTTCGGCGTGCGGTGACGACCCGTGGCACCCGGTGCGATGACCAAAGACATGCCAGGAGGAGGTTAGTGCATCTGCCATGCCAAGTGATAACTTCGCACCGCAGTGAAACGAAATGGTACACACGAGACACGCTAATGACTGCGGTTGGCGCAATCGGCCACAAAAAGTGTCATCTCCTCTGCACCGCAAGATGGATTTTGGTCACTCACGGCTAACATGCTACGGTAACAGCTCATGTTCTGGTTCTGGTTTTGGTGGACGATGCTCGTGCTGGATGGGCTCTGGTGGCTCCTGGTAATGCGTTGGACGAAAAGGACACTTTGGCGGGTGCTCATAAGTGTCTTTATTTCCGCGCAGATGGCTGTGCTCCTTTCGCTTATATCTGAGTTACTCGACTCGCATGTATATCCTAAGGCCATTCTCGTCGCAGTCGTCCTTTGGCATCGAATCGTCCTTCCTCTCGCCTTAGGCGTCCTTGCCGTAGTCGCCATCGTCCGTTTTCGCGCGCGAAGGAAAAATTTGAGGGCAGATCCTGCAGAGGTGAATTCTCAAACGCGGCGCGAATTCATCGGCGCTTGCGCGGCGGTCGTTCCATCCCTGTTCACCATCGGCGTGACCGGAGCGACATTGGCACAGCTCAGACAGGTTCGGGTACGGCGTTTTATACTCTCGATGCCCACCCTGCCCCGCGCGCTGGACGGAACGACCATTGCACATGTCAGTGACATGCACGTGGGCCGGTGGACATGCGGCCCAATATTGCGCGAGATGATTAACAAAACGAACGCCCTTCGACCTGACCTCGTTTTATTCACCGGTGATTTGATTGACTATGAATTGGCCGACCTCGGTGAGGCCATCGCGACAATTAAAGCGATGCAGGGTCGTTACGGCCAATGGATGATCGAAGGAAACCATGATCTCCTCCAAGACGGCGCGGAATTCGGGCGCCGCGTGAAAGCTGCCGGCGTGCCACTGCTATTGGATGACTCGACTGTGGCCGATGTTCGGGGCCATCCGATTCAATTCTTCGGCTTGCGCTGGATGGGCTTTGGCAGAGGCGCCGAGGACGATCGCCATCGGGACCGCCTCACCGCAATGCAAATGCGCCTGATGCTGAAGCAGCGACAGCCGGACGCGTTTCCCATTTTGCTCGCCCATCATCCGCATGCTTTGGACGTCGCTGCCAAAGCGGACCTTCCGCTGATACTGGCAGGCCACACGCACGGCGGCCAATGGATGCTCAACCCTCGGCTTGGCGTCGGTCCGCTTTGGTTTCGTTATTGGTCGGGGCTCTACTCGCGCGGGCGCAGCCAGATGATTGTCTCGAACGGAGTCGGCAACGTGTTCCCGCTCCGGGTCAATGCGCCTGCCGAAATCATCCATATTACTTTGCGTCGCGCATGACTCATATCTCACTGCTCACCACCCGTTGATTCGCCGCTTTCGTCTTGCCTTCGTTGCCCACTCCCACGAAACTCAAGCTAGAGCCCTATGTCCGTTGAATGGCTTCTGTTTGGCGCCATCGTCCTCGCGGCTGCAGTCCTGCTGGCGCGCGCGCTGCCGGGTTCCCGGGGCTGGCCTCTTTGCGTGACGACAGTCGGCCTTGCGGTTTTCGGAGGGGTTCAATGGCGTACCCATCTGCAAGCCCGTGAAACTTCGCGGAAAACGATGCTCGAAAAAACGCCAAAGGAAGGCCGCGAGGGATTCGTGAGTTCTGATGCCTGCCGGTCGTGTCATCCGGCCCAATACGCTTCCTGGCACAATTCCTTTCACCGCACCATGACGCAGCACGCCACGCCTCAAAGCGTGCGCGGCAACTTTAATGGCACGCGCCTGATGCTCCAGGGCGAGGAATATGTTTTCGAGCGGCGTGGCGATGAATTTTGGTGCGAAATGGTCGATCCGGACTGGAAGTACATCCGCACCCTGCAGCGATTGGATGCCGAGGAAAAAGGCACGCCGCCGCCGCCAATCGCGGTTGAACCTCCGCGCACCTGGAAACGCGTAAGCATGCTGACCGGCTCGCACCATATGCAGGCGTATTGGGTGCCCAGCAAATACGGAAACCTTCAATACAGTTTGCCATTCACGTACGTGTTCGCCGACGAACGCTGGGTCCCACGCAACGACGTTTTCCTGCTGAAACCCAACACACCCCATGCGCAGCAAATTTGGAACGCCACTTGTATTAACTGCCATGCGACTGCCGCGCATGCCCGACAGGATTCACAAACTAAACTTTTCGATACGCGCGCGGCTGAGTTGGGCATTGCCTGCGAAGCGTGCCACGGCCCGGCGGGTGAACATATTCGCCATTACAGCGACCCAGCCTTGCGCTATGCGTCACACCGCAATGGCACCAAAAAACCCGAGGTGATCGTTAATCCCGCAAAACTCGATCACGTCAAATCCTCCGAGACCTGCAGCCGCTGTCACGCGATTCGTTACACTCCCGACCACGTCCGATGGAATCTCGAAGGCATCCGTTTTGTGCCTGGCGGTGAAATCGAGGCCAACGCACCTCTTACTCGCATTGAGAAGTATGATGTACCGGACTCGCCCGAATTACGACGCAGGCTGTCCCTGTTCGAAAGCAGTTTTTGGTCGGATGGGCTCGTCCGCGTCTCCGGCCGCGAGTTTAATGGCATGTCTGAGAGCCCCTGCTTCAAGCGCGGCGAACTTTCCTGCCTCTCGTGCCATTCCATGCATCAATTTGCTGACAACGATGATCAGCTGAAGCCCGAACGGCAAGCCAACGCAGCATGTTTGCAGTGCCACGCCGACTACAAGGACAAGCTCACGCAGCACACGCGTCATGCTCCAACGTCCGCCGGGAGCCTGTGTTACAACTGCCACATGCCGCACACCAGCTACGGCTTGCTCAAGGCAATCCGCAGCCATACCGTCACCTCGCCTTCGGTTGTCTCCACTTTGGAAACCGGCAGACCCAACGCCTGCAATCTTTGCCATCTCGACAAATCACTCGCGTGGACCCAGGACCGGCTGCACGCATGGTACGGCATAACATCCACGAATTTGCCGCCGGATGAGAGCGACACGCCCGCATCGCTCCTTTGGCTTTTGCGCGGCGACGCCGGTCAGCGCGCGTTGATCGCCTGGCACATGGGCTGGACAAATGCCTTGGATGCCTCAGGCCGTGATTGGCTCACGCCCTATTTGGCTTATACGCTCACGGACACTTACTCCGTCGTACGCTACATCGGTCAACGTTCCCTTAAACGTCTACCCGGATTCGAAAAGCTCCCTTACGACTACATCGCCTCCGAAGCCGAGCGGGCCCGCGTGCGGGATGCCGTTCTAGCGCAGACGGCAAAACCATCGCTCCCACCCGAAAAAATCACGCGTCTCCTCGCCGAACGCAAAGACCCTCCCATGCAACTCCTGGAATGAGATTTATGGACTGCGGTGGCAGGGGCCGCACCGCGAGCGGCGACACCGCACTCCGTAACCCCCTCGCCCAGCCGCTACTTTTCAGGCACCGCAACTTTAAATCTGTAAAAATTTGTGCTTGCCTTGCCTATCGCTTTCTGAGTAATCTCGCGTCCAGTAATCCCTTCGGTTGGGCACAATGGGTCCGTTAGCTGCGCGGTCCAACGTGCGGTTTGTGATGGCTGCACGTGTCGTAACGTCCACCCACAGGGATTGTGAGGGACTCGAATATATGAAAATAAAACACTTCGCTACCAAAATAGTTCTGGCGCAATTAATCATGATGGTCTGCGCCTCCATCGCCTCGGCACAAATAATTACGTTGCTGGGCTATACCAACCAGACTTGGCGGTATAACGATACCTCGACATCGGCGTCGAACCCCCAAAGCACATTCATGACTCCGAGCTTTGATGACTCGGTCGCAGGTTGGAAAACAGGTTTCCCTCTGTTCGGTAATGATGATTCCGGCGTGTATAATGGAGCTAATCAGCCCTTTCGTGGTGGTGTCAATGGTTTCGCCACCCCGCTGGATCGCAGCAATGGCCGCGTCACCTTCTATTTTCGCACGCATTTCAACCTGGCTACAGCGCCGAGCGCAAGTGCCACCTTGTTTTCGACTAACTATCTGGATGACGGTGCCGTGTTTTATATCAACGGTGTTGACGTCGGGCGCACCCGCGTGCCGGGCGGCGTGTTGACCTGGGATACCCTGGGCTCGAATCCAACCGAAGGCGCGCCTACGCGCATCGATATGCCTATCAGCGCTCTGCAAGTTGGTGACAACGTTGTTGCCGTCGAAGTTCATCAAAGCGCCGCGACCAGTTCCGATGTCGCCTTCGCAATGAATCTGATCCTGATCAATCCTTTCTGCGTCCAGATCAGCGATTCCACCCAACCAGCCGATACCAGCGTGGTGCAAAGCCGGCCATTCACACTGCGCGCGGTGGCCAACGGCTCGCCGCCGGTCACCTATCAATGGGTTAAAGACAACGCGGACATCCCGGGCGCCAATAGCGACACCTACACCGTCGCTCAGGCAGCGCTCTCCGACGAAGGCAACTACTATTGCCGTGTCACCAATCCCGAGTGCACCGTTAATAGCCGCACCGCGTTCGTGGACGTAATTCCGGATGAAACCGCCCCGCTCGCGCTTCAGGCCAACGGCGGTCCCGCCTTTGATCGCGTCATTGTTCAGTTCAGCGAAGCCATGGACCCCACGACCGCGCAGGATCCTTACAACTTTGGCATCACTGACGATGATGGCAACACAGTCGACGTCGATTCGCTCAATCCCATCATTTTTAGCAGCGACCAAACGGTTGTCACAATAGTTTTGGCTCCTGGCGTTCTGCTTCAGGAAGACGCTGTTTATCACGTTCTCATCAGTGGCGTTGCTGATGTCGCTTTGAATCTTATTGCGGACACAAATGTAACTTTCCGGACGTTCACCAGCGCCGGTTGCAGGGGCTTCCTCTTCGAGGCCTTTGATACCAGCAGCACCCCCGGGAATGCCGTATCGCTGCTCACCAGCCATCCCAATTACCCGAATAATCCGCGCGAGTCTTTCAGCCTCCCTAGCTTCGATACACGCCACGTCTACCCCGCCGGTAACGAGACCACGCGCGAACAGTTCGGTGGCCGCGTCCGCGGTTTATTCATCCCTGTCATCAGTGGCCCACATCGTTTCTACCTGGCCAGCGATGACGCTAGCCAGCTCTTCGTCAATCCTTCGGGCCCTGATTCTGCGGGCAAGCAACTCGTGGCGCAAGAAACGGGCTGCTGCAATAATTTCATGCCCGCTGGCGATCCCAAAACGTCCGCCGCGCTTAACCTTACCGCCGGCCAGCCTTATTATGTCGAAGCGCTCTACAAAGAAGGCGGTGGCGGCGATTGGCTCAAGGTCGCAGCCCGCCCCGCATCTGATCCGGTTCCGGTCGGTGGTAACATTGAAGCCGGTATTGTCAGCCCGAACGTAATTCAGGGTAGCCCGGCTCCAGCCGGTGTCCTGAGCTTCGTCACCATCGGCAGTCAACCCGGCAACCAGAATGTCATTGCCGGCCAGCGCGCAAGCTTCAGCGTCGCCCTCACGCCGGATGTGCCGGGCTGCTATCAATGGAAACGCGATGGCGTTGATATCCCAGGGGCTGTTGGGCGCATCTACACTATCCCCGCCGCTGCGATTGGCGATGATGGCGCAAAATTCAAAGTTTCCGTTTCGCTCGCGGGCGGCACGGTCCTCACCAGCTCAGAGGCCTTGCTGCGCGTCTCTAACGATACCACGCCTCCCACGGCGCTGAGCGCTTCAACCGATGCTTACGGCACGAACCTGACGGTCGTGTACAGCGAAGTGATGGATGCCACAACCACGGCAAATGCCGCGAACTATCAGGTCGATGGCGGTGCTGTCACAATAACGGCGGCTACGCTGGTCAATCCCACCACGGCTCAACTTTCGCTGGGACAAGCCCTGGCCGGTTGCGTCAATCACACCGTGCGCATCACTGGCGTCCGCGATCAATTCCAGAACGTCATCGCAACCAGCCCAACAAACCTGACCTTCCTGGCTCCCCTGCTGCTGATCCCGATTGACGCCGTCAAAACATGGCGTTACGACGACACCGGCGCTGACCGCGGCACCGCCTGGCGCGCCGCCAACTACGACGACAGCGCTTGGAAACAAGGCGTCGCGGTATTCGCCTTCGAGACCGCCACCTTGCCCGAACCGATCCGCACCCCGCTGATCGATCCGCGCACGCTACCCACTGCGGGCTCGGCCAACTACTTCCGCACGCACTTCAACCTGGCGACGGATCCGGCAACGCTAACCTCTCTCAGAATGCGTTATCTCAACGACGACGGCATGGTCGTCTACATCAATGGCACCGAAGTGCACCGTCAATCTGTGCCGCCCGCCGAAATCTTTAGCACGTTCGCCACCCGCACCGTTGGTGACGCAACGGTTTACGATGGTCCATTCGACATTGCGCCGAGCGCCCTCGTTTACGGCGATAACGTCATCGCCGTCTCCGTGCATAATGTCAACGCAGGCAGCTCTGACACAGTGTTCGCTCTTGAGTTGACCGGCGCCGCGTCGTCCTGCTCGGCTCCGGCCCCGCGCCTGTCCATCACTCGCAATGGCAATCAGGTGACCATCACTTCGACTGCCGCCGGCACCATTAAGCAGTCCTCCAGCCTCAGTGGCCCATGGACTCCCGTCGGCGCCGCGCCGCAGACCGTCACCATCGGTCCCGGTAACGCCTTCTTCGAGATCCGTCCCTAATCGAGAACACACATAACATAGTACAAGAGGCCCGGCTAACCCCGGGCCTCTTTTCTTTTACATTATGGACTGCGGTGGCAGAGCGAAGCGCCGACACCGCTTTGGCTTCAATCTGCAACTAGGCTCAGCATTCCAGCTTTACGAAGTGGGTTCGGAGAGAAGGCACTGAGCACCGCAAACTTAAAGGCTTTTAAACCGTTGAACCGAACTCTAGCGGCCTCATCTGTGGCCTTTCAGGACCAGACTTGAACTCCTGACGGGTCCAAGGCCCTTCCTGACGCCCTCCTGACGCCTTGAAAACATGCATTTCGCCCAATGTTTACAGGCCACCTGTCACCCTGACGCCTTCTGACGCCCCCGGGGGGTCCCCGTCTCCCGCTCCTACTCCTAATCTTAATCCCAACTTCTACTCCGGGACTCTCCGTGTCCTCCCTGCCCTCCGTGTTAATCTTTCTCCTGCGGCAACTCAGCCCAGCTTCATCACCAGCCAGGTAAGCCCATAGCCGATGCTGCCGCAGATCGGTATGGTCATGATCCAGGCCCATAACATGCGTTCGGCGATTGTCCAGTTTACGGCATTGAGTCGTTTTGTGGCGCCCACCCCCATGACCGAGCCGGAGATGACGTGCGTCGTGGAAAGCGGGATGCCAACACTGGTGGCAGCCTCGATCACGATCGAAGCAGTCGTCTGAGCTGAAAATCCATGGACCGGTTCCAGCTTCACCATGTTTTTGCCCAGCGTTTTTATGATGCGCCAGCCGCCCATCGACACACCTGCGGCCATCGTCAGCGCGCACACCACCTTCACCCAATCGGCGATGTCGAACTTTGGCGTGCGAAGAAATCCGAGCCACTCCGGCAAATCGTTGAAGGCCGTGGTCTTCGAAGTCGCCAGGAACAAAGTCAGCGCGATGATGCCCATGGATTTCTGCGCGTCGTTGCGCCCATGTTCGAACGCCATCCACGAGGAACTCAGCAATTGCAAATAGCGAAAACCGCGATTGGCGTGGTGTGTGCGGACATTCGAACTGCGATTGATGCGCGCCAGAATCGCATAGAGGAACGTGGTGATCAAAAAACCCAGAAACAGTCCCACCACAGGCGCGGCGAACATCGGCACGATCACTTTGGGCAGTAATCCCGTTGATTTGAAGAAGGCGATGATGTCCCCAAAAAAGCCGTGGAGTCCCAGTTCCGGGGATGGTTTAAACCAGATCACCCCCGCAATCCCGCCGGCGCTGGCGATTGCCGCGCCGCACAGGCCGCCCATCAGCGCATGGCTCGAACTGCTAGGCAGTCCGTAATACCACGTGACCAGGTTCCAAAAAATTCCGCCGATTAACGCGCAGACAATCGGCGTCAGATTGATCAGGTTCGTGTCCACCAGGCCGGCGCCCACGGTTTTTGCAACCGCCGTGCCGCTCAATGCCCCGCACAAATCCAGCGTCGCCGCAAGAATGATTGCCTTCCCGGGCGACAAAGCCCGCGTTCCTACGCTGGTGGCGATCGCATTCGCGCAATCATGAAAGCCGTTGATGAATTCGAAGACCAGCGCGACAAAAATGACGAACAACACCAATGTCATATGCCGCCACCCCTTTTCACCACCACCTGTACCATCATGCCGCTCGCATCACGGCAGCGGTCCACTACCTTTTCGTTCAGTTCGATGAGGTCTTTCAAAATGATCGGGCGCACATCCATTCCTTTCATCGCGTAGACTTTGCGAAGCAAGGCCACCACCACATCGTCGGCATCGTTTTCCAGTCGCTGAATGCGCGCATCCAACCGCTTCATCTCGGCCATACCGGCGCCTTCACGGAAAGCCCGCACGGTTTCCAACACACTTTTGACTGCCTCCTCCATCAGCACGAACTGGCGCGTGAAATCAAATTCCCGGACATGGTCGTAGCTGATCAAATAATGCTCCGCGAACTTCTCCACGGTCTTTGGAACTTTATAGATCGCCTGCGCAATGGCTTCGATATCCTGCCGATCAAACGATGTCACCAACGCGCTGACCAGCAGTTCAGCAATTTGATTGGTGATCAGTTTATCCTTGCGGCGCGCCTGGATGAAACCCTTCAAGGACGGCGGCGAGGAACTGTCATCGAGGACGTGCCTCAAAGATTCCACGCTATGGACAGCTTCCTGCGCGCTGGCTTCCAGAAGCGCACAAAATTCATCGTCGCGGCCCAAAAGGCTCTGAACAGAAAACATGCGTTCAGGAATGCTTAATCACGATGTGAGTCACGGCGTTGCCGGCATCGCGGCAGCGATCAATGACTTTCTCCAGGAGCTCGTAGAGGTCTTTCAGCGCGATCACCTTCGTCGGTTGGTCCTTGCCGCTGTAAAGCTTGGCCAGCACGTCCAGGATCAATTGATCCGCGTCCCCCTCCACGCGTTGCAGCACATCGTTCATTTCCTTTATCTGTTCCACCGTGGGTCGTTTGCGGATTTGCTTCACCATCTCCACGACTTGTTTCGTCGCCAGGCCCAGCAGTTCGGTGTGCCGCGAAAAATCCGTGTCCTTCACCGTTTCGCCACTCACGATAAAGCGTTCGGCGATCTTCTCGACCGTCTTGGGAATCTTGTACAGGACCGAACTCAACAACTCGATGTCCTCGCGATCAATGTCCGTGACCGAATCGTTTATCACCGCGCGATTGATTTGCTCAGTGATCTGTTTGTCCGTTTCTTTCGATCGATGGAACTCCTCGAGACTCGGCGCCTTGTCCGGGGTCGCGAGCACCTGGTTCAGGGCCTGAATGCTCTTGTTCGCTTCCTCGGCGGAAAGCTCCAGCAAAGAGAACAGTTTGTCGTCCTTGCTGAACATTTTCTGGATTGAAAACATAGGAATTTTTAGAGCGCAGTCTCGCGCCCCGGCGGTGGAACTGCATTGGTCACGGTCGCTTCGATGACCCGCAGCATAGGAGAGCGCGAATGGCCATGTCAATACCCCCCACTCTCACGTAAATGAAGCCGACATTTGCATGTTCGATTTGGCGTCCCCTTCGTGCTTCACGTTTTGCGCAAGGCAAAACGGCGCGCACTCACGATCCGCAGGGTCAGATATTTCTCTTTGTCGCCCGGATGTTCCGCAAGCATGCCGATCACCCCGGCGCAAGGCAGCAAGGGTGGATTGGGACTGGTGACGACAAACCGAAGCTTCAGGGCCCGTCGCTCGTTTAAGTCGAGCACCATCGGGAAATGGTTCACAGATGTGAAGTCCGGCAGCCCCCATAATCCCGGGCTGCTGTGCCCAGCGCCTTTGTCGAAGCGCAAGCTCACACTGCGAATGCCCAGATTGCGCACGAGCGACCAGGCGGACGGCAAGTCGACAACCTCGAAGAAAATGTCACTGAGCCCGGGCGAGTTCCGCACCACTTCAAAATACGATAGCATCGCGGGCACGGCGCCGATCATCGCGCGCTCGCTCTCAGGACTCAGTTGCAGGCGCGCGGCTAATTCGCGGCCCTTGGCGACTTGCGCTTCCGTAAACGGCGTTTGTTTGCAAAACCAGGTGCCACGCATGGTCCCCTGCTCCAATGTTTGAAATGCCGCGGCGGCGTGATGCAGACCCAGACTCAGATAGCCTTTGTTTAACTCGAAACGCGCGGATTTCTCGGGCGCCTTTCCAGGCTTCGTTCCATCGGCAAATGGACCCAGCGTGCGCACGACGACAAAGGCCGGCGCGGAAACACAAGTCTGAGTTCCGCCGAAGGACGAATAGAGCACCATTGGGGGCGCCGGTTTGTGCGCGCTCTCCTCGGGCGTGGGCGCGACCACTTCGAGGTACACCAGCCACTGCTTGCGATGGCCTTTCTCGAACACCGTGATCAATGCGCCAATCGAATCCCCCGGGTCGAGCCGATCCTCATCGGTTACTGGATCAATTTGCTCCAACGGAATATTCTTCGCCTGCGCGGCGGCTTTCAAAGCCGCGCAGGGCGGTACTGCCTCAAGGCGCGACAAGTCCGCAGCAGCGTT
>DATENK010000535.1:0-3786 GCA_035275085.1 Verrucomicrobiia bacterium
ATGCAAGTGAGTTCCCCTGGAGGCGCGCCATCGATTGTGAATTCGCCGGCCTCGTTGACGTCCGCACGATTTTCCAACAACCAGATACAACCGTCATACTCCCATGTGCCGGGGTGATCGAGCCGGACAGAACGGCGATGCCCTTGGGGATTCGGCACGCGGACGATGCCTTCGACGCGGCCCCAGGGTTGAAGTTCCATTCGAGTGGGCTGACCGGGCACAATACGAACCCTTGCGAAACCTTCTGCACTGAGAGCGACCAAGGTGTGAGCGTTGGGATCGGCTGGGAAAGCGAACTCACCTCGCTCGTTCACATTCGTGACGCGGGTGTTGTACTCGCGGCGCAGGCGCTTGTAGCCAAGGCGAATATCGAAATCGAGCGTGCCTAAACTCACTTCGGCATTCTTCGCCGGACCGCCATCGGGCAGAAGGACGGTGCCGCGGATGGCAAGCCTCGGATCGATGCGCTTTAACGCGAAGTCCCAGGTTTGATCGCGCGGCGTGTCGGACAAGGCGTCCGACATGGCGACTTCATAACCGTCGGCCTCGACGCGAACGGTGAACGGTGGCCGGAACGTTTCGAATCCATAGTTGTAGTAACCGTGCTCGAAGATTTTGAATTCGTCGCGGAACCATTGACGGCTCTCGGGCTGCTGATAACCGGGGACGACTTTGAATTTGGGAATGCGCTGGCCGGTTTCCTGATCAGTGACGGTTCCCGAAACGGTCAGAGATTTGCGCATCGTGATCGTTTGTTCTTCGCCATTCGCGCGAGCGGCGTTGTCACGCGATTCGAAGAAGCCTGTTTTAAGAACGTCGAGTTCGATCCTGTCGGGCGGAGCATCGGACCATTCAACAGATCCGCTCGCATCGGTGGTTGCGCTCCAATCATAAGCGTGGCGATCTTTCCAGTCGGAGAGCGCAACAGTGGCGCCGTCTACCGGCGCTTTGGTTTCATCGACAACGCGCACGCGCAGAAGGTTGCCGGGCTTTAATTGAATTTCGAGCTGGCCCGTGTTCGAGACGAGGTTCACCATCACGCGTTCGGGAGCGAAGCCGCGGGCCGCGGCCGTAACGCCGTTCGTGCCGGCGGTGAGCCGCGTGAGCGTGAAAGAGCCGTTACTGTCGGTGATCGTCGTCAATCTGTCTTGCCACAGCCCCGCTTTCACCTTTGCGCCTGAAATCGGCCTTCCCTGTTGATCAATGACTCGCCCGAAAATGGAGAGAGGCTTGCGACCCTTTAGCGTAAGGACAGCCTTGCCGGCCCAGAGATCGGCCATGGCAATTCCCGAAGGACTCTGCGCGTCGGTTTGAAAAGATTCTCCAAGGTTTTCTTTATGCCTCACCCCGATTGAGAATTGTTTGTAACCCCGAGGCACAACGGCGCAAGCCCATTGGCCATTCCGATCCGTCGTGGCGAGCGCGACATCTTCCATAAACCCGAGTCCCTCGAAGCGTGTCTCAATCGAGCTGTTGTCGCCAAGGCTGCCGAGATGCAAAAATATATCGGCGCCTGCCACTGGGCCACCTCGTTCGTCACGTACCCACCCACCAATGCTGACAGCCGGTTCCAGTTTCAAGGTGAACTCCGCGGGCACCGGCCAAACCGTTTGTTCGCGAAACATGACGCATCGATAAACGTACCAGTCGACCAGGGCAGCGATATCAAGGCGCACCAGTCCGGGCGGTAGCGGGACCTGACAAAAACCATCGGCATCCGTGAACAACATCGGCCCCATTTGCATTGGTTGCTCATGCCAATAATCCGTGAGTACGCGCGCGGCCGGAATGCCAAGTCCAGTCTCGGCGTCGACGACCCGAAGCTTCAGTCCGGCACCTTGGTTCGCGCGTTGCGCTGCAACACTCCGGCGTGATGCTGCCGTGTTCACGGTTTGCGAAACGGCAGACAGCGACTTGGATGTCTCTGCGCGATTGGGCTTGGACAAGAACATCATCCACGTAAGTGCAATGCCCAGGACGGCGAGCCCTGCTGTGATCTTGAATAGAGTCCATGGCCATGTCCCCACGGCCGTAGGTGATAACTTCGCGGCGGCCAAACTGATTTGCTCAGGCAATCCCGCAGGCGCGGCCGAAGTCAGGTTCTGCGCAAGCGCCCCGGCGAGTGCGACCGTGGAAATTGCAAAACCGCGGCGGCGGAAAAACTCGCGTAGCTTGTCGAGAGCGCGAGTCACGCGTTTCTTGGCGGCGTCCTCACTGACGCCGAGCGCAGCACCCGTATCGCGGAAAGTCTTGTCGTCCATGAATCGGAGCAGCACGGCGTTTCGGTCGGCTTCGTTTAAATCGTCGAGGGCTTCATCGATGACCGGCGCGAGCGTGCGCCATGAATTGTCCGGACTTGAGAGATCTTGCTGCATTTGGAACGCCTCCTGTTCGCGGGTTTTGCGGCGCGTTTCGGATCGAAGTGTGCGGCTGGCAATAAAGCGCGTCGTGCGGAAGAGCCAACCCGCGAGAATGACGCTGGAACGGAAAGAAGTGGCCTTGCGCGCGAGCAAAAGAAAGACGGCCTGCGAAACTTCCTCCGCCAATTGCGGCTGGCCAACCTGCCGCAGAGCGCTGGAGTAAACCATGTTCACATAGCGCTTCACCAACTCCCCGAACGCCCCGTCGGAGCCCTTACGAAACTGCTGAATTAATTCCCAATCATCCATATCGGCGATACCTTTCAGTATATTATCCCCGCCGAGGGCAGCGAAAGGGACATCTGAATACTAACGGAACCGCCTTGCCCAACCCTGCTTCGAGTTGCGTGTCCGACCCTTCTCGGCTACAGACATGCCATGCGTTTTGTCGGTGGTTTGTTTGAAAAACTGCAGCGGCATCCGAAGCGGATCGTTTTCCCGGAAGGGACGGAGCCGCGTGTGTTGCAGGCGGCGCGGCAGTTTTATTCGTTGCGGCTGGGGGTGCCGATTCTTTTGGGCGATCGTAACAAAATCAAAATCGCCGCCGCTGCCGCGAAAGTGCCACTGCTTGGGATGCGCATCATCAATCCCGCTTCCAGCGAGGAATTGGATAACTTTGCGCAGCGCTATGCCTCCCTGCGGCGTTCGAAGGGTATCAAAGAGAAGGAAGCGCGGGAAGCGATGCACAATCATAATTATTTCGGCGCAATGATGGTGGCCATGCACCAGGCGGATGGTCTTGTTTCCGGCGCGAGCGAGATCACCGGCGGCGTGGTCCGGCCATTGTTCCAAATTATTAAGGTCGCCCCCAAAGCAACAACAGCTTCCAGTTGTATGATCATGGAGGTGGAGGACACCCGCTTCGGTGAAGGCGGAGTGATGTTCCTCGCGGATTGCGGCATTATCCCGGAGCCGACGGTCGACCAACTCTCGGACATTGCTCTATCGACAGCGCAATTGGCCCATCAGCTTACCGGCGCGCGGCCCCGCGTGGCGTTGCTTTCGTATTCGACGAAAGGGAGCGCGACTCACCCGGTGATCGCGAAAGTACACGCCGCCAAGGCGCTGGCAGAGCAGAAGGCGCATGAAGCTCTCTTCGAAGCAGATTTTGACGGGGAACTGCAGGTCGATGCCGCGCTCGTTCCCGAAATCGCGCAACGCAAAGTGCCGCACAGCAAAGTGGCCGGCCGCGCGAATGTTTTGATCTTTCCCGACCTCAATGCAGGCAACATTGCGAGTAAATTCCTGCAGCATGTCGGGGGCGCGAACGCTTACGGACAAATTCTGCTCGGTCTGGATCGGCCCGCGGCTGACGTCTCTCGCGGATCGACCGCACACGATATCACCGGCGTGGCGGCGATTGTTG
>DATENK010000536.1:0-9458 GCA_035275085.1 Verrucomicrobiia bacterium
TGGAGAACTGCTTGCCCGTTGGGAAATTGGATCTGCGCGGCGATGGGAGTCGGTTTGTAGAGCCGATTGTTGCGATACTCATGGTCTTCTTTGTCCCACAAGAGTTTACCGACGGAGAGCAATCCAGTGAGTAATATTGCGCCACCCGCCATGCTCAAGCCTTTGCGCCAACGAAGCCTTGCGGTGAGAAGAGTGCCGGGTTCGAGGATGCTGTCGCAGAAGGCCACGCCGAACAGCCAGACCGCGCTGACAAAAAGCAGTGCGCCGAGCGCAAGCAGCATGTTGCGAAACCAGGGTTTCATCGCGCTGCGGGTCATCGCGACCGAATTGACGGGTACAACCACTGTACCTTTACCGCTCGGGCCTTCAACGGCGACATCCACGCTGTAGGCACCGGATTCCATGAACCAAAGGGTGGCTGTGAAGAGATTGGTGTCGCCGCGCACGCGTTCGGCCAGGTCTGGAGGGGGCGCGCCTTTTCGGCCGGCGCGGAAGTAAACAGGAAGCACGGTGACGCGGTCAGCGTGACCATTCAGAAGCCGCACATTGATTTCAGCGAGGCCGGGAACAACGCCCGGCGGGCGCACGACGACTCGAATTGGGTGAGGGCCGGCGTTGCCTTCGAAGTACACGTCGGGGCTGCCGATGTGGGCGGAGGCGGTGTGCAGGCTCGAGCCAAGAAGCAACAAAAATAGAACGAACGTGTGCCCAACTCTCATCGCCGGACCTTGAGCATCCACCGGCCGCACCAGAGGCCGACGCGAGCGGAAATGATGGCGACGCCGCCAGCGACAGCCAGGCCGCGAAGGGAAAAGGGCTGTTTCCATGTCCAGAATTGGTGAGTCCAGTCACCCAAACGCGAATAATACGGCCAGACGCGGTTGCCGGCGAAGAACCAGTTATCCGAGGCTGAGCTAAGCAGAAATTTAGAGAAAGGCCACTGAACCGCGAGCATCAAGCCGATAAACAAAATGCCAATGGCCATCGCGAGCAACCAATCCATGAACAATGCTTTCCATCTACGATACGCCGTGAGCTTGCGCCCCCAGACGAGCATGAGCACATCGATGGCAATCGCCGGCACGAGAATAAGGAGCGGAAACGGGGGCGGTACCATGTGGGTAACAGGGTTGTAAATCGGCGCGAGCTTGGGTTGCGCTGGAAAAAGCGGCAGAACCCAAACCATGAATAGTGTGAGGGCAGTATAGATGCTCGCCGCAATGGTGGCGGCCCACCGAATATTTGCGACACGCGCAGGGATAAGCAGCAGAAAAGGAAACATGTGCGCAATCACCTGGTAAAAGATCGAGCTGTGCTGATTGTTCGGCCACACGTATTCGGTGGCAAAGACGGACTTCATGGTGACCATCAGCCCTGCCGCGACCGTAAACAGGAGGGCGGCGGCTTTGGCCTGCGAAGTTCCAACGAGCCGATTTTGCCAGGAGAGAACGTTGAGCAAGACGCCAATGGCGACGACGAGCATCCCAAGGCCGAGCACCGAATGCGGCGGGCTCACGATCTTCACATCGAGCCCGTAAGTGTTATGCCACCAATCGTCAAACGGTGCTGACGTGACCATCGCGAGGGCGCCCCACATCGTGACCCATGCGCCCAGGGGCGCGTGAATGCCGAAAAGCGAGATCGCGCCCGCCCGTTCAGCCGGCGTGCCGCGGAATGTCGTTTGCCAGGCTTGCCAGAAAAAAATCAGCGCAGGAACGACGCCGCCGAGCTGGATGAGAATGTGCGCGGGTGTCCAAAAGGTATCGCGCCCGATACTGATGTGCCAGGAGATGTCCCAAACGATTCCGAGTGGCAAACCGGCCATCGCGAGAACGGTCCAGTAGGTGCGTGCAGGCATGCGCGCCGGATCCGCCGTGATGGGAACGGCTGTCGGCAGAACTGGCGCATTCAGTGGCGCGGCGATGGCATTCACGGCTCTGTCCCGGACTGGCGGGACTATTCCTTCAAGTTTTTCAGTTCGTCGCGAACTTTGGCGGCTTGCTCGTAATCTTCCTTTTTTACCGCTTCATCGAGGGCAGCTTCGAGCTGTTCGCGCTTGCTGAGTGGCCGGTGTTTGTTGAGCTCTTCCATCCAGTTTTGGAGCGAAAAAACCTCGGGGCTTTGCTCGGCCATTTCGCCGCGCGAATACTCGGTGTAAAAGTCGCGCAGCAATTGCAGCCCATTTTCGATTTCCAGAATGGCAGCCTTAAAGTCCTTCGTTTCGAGCTTTTTGGCGGCGATCGCGCGGGTGCGAATCATGAGGACCTGTGGCCGGAATTGCTGGAAGGACCACGCCAATTCCTCGCTTTCCGCGTGCTCTTCGACGAAATCAAATAATTTAATATTTCGGTCGGTGTCACGGACGACAGCATCGAAGTCTTCCAGTTGAAGCAGGCAAATATAGCGATGATGATATTGAAACGCCTCGAGTTGCAGACGCGAGCAGTCTTCGGCATTCAACGCGAAATCCTTCTTCGCGGTCTGCTCTTTCGCCAGGTAAAAATCGAACAGCGACGCATGCCCCATGGGACGTTTGCCATCCGGCCGGCCCTGCGCGTTCATTTGCAGGATGCCGAGATCGACGCGCAACTGGATTTTCTCGTTTCCATCCTTACCCATAAACCTCCTGACCATCACCTGGCCGGGACGATACTCCCATTTGTCCAGCAGGTGTGACATGTCGAAGTTCATGGCGGAAATATGACGCCGTGGCTCGCGCAAGTCAATTATAGCCGCGCGGGCGCGGACAGTGCGAAACAGATTGAACGCCGCCAGAGTTTACGCAAACTGTCACGCGTGCGAGCGCTTGTGATTGCCCTGCTGCCGCTGGCGGTTGCCGGATGTCAAACGCGGACGAAAGGTCCTGTCCCGATGGCGACGGTGGAAGTGCACGATGAGTTGCAAATCGCCACACCGGAACCATTGCCAGTCCCCGTAGCCATGCCCAGCGATAGTTCAGGCTGGCCGAGCAAATGGGCGAACTCATGGATCCCACTGGAGAGCTGGGCCCAATTGAATGGTCTGGCCAAACCGGTAATTGTTCCCGCCAACCCGCATCCGATGTTTGTATTGCGCACTGCCGCGGGCACTTTGTCGATGAAAGCCGGCAGCCGGATCGGCCAATACGCCGGCCTGGAGTACTGGCTCGGCTTTGCCCCGCAAATTGTAAATAATCTTGCGTACATCCAATCGGTCGACGCGAAGAAGACGCTGCAGCCGCTGATGGATTCGATGAACTACCGGCCGGCGAATGGGGTAATCGTGATCGATCCCGGCCACGGCGGGCCTGATACTGGAACGCGCGGGGTCACGGCCGTCGCGCCTGAGAAGGTGTACACGCTGGATTGGGCATTGCGCCTGCGCCCATTACTGGAGGCGCGTGGCTGGAAGGTGGTTTTGACCCGCAGGGGTGACGCCGAGGTGAGCCTGGTCGATCGGGTAGCGATCGCTGATAAAGCGAATGCGGCAATCTTCCTCAGCCTGCACTTCAACTCGGGGGCGCAAAATCGCGAACTGGCTGGCGTCGAAACGTATTGCCTGACGCCAACGGGCATGCCCTCGCACCTGGTGCGGGGTTATGAAGACGACATGCGCCAGGTGTTTCCGAACAATGCGTTCGATGAGCAGAACCTCATGCTGGCGTTGCGGTTACATCGTAGCATGGTCTACCATGCGGGTGCGGCCGATCGCGGGCTGCGACGGGCGCGTTTTATGGGCGTGCTGCGCGGCCAGAACCGCCCTGCGGTGTTGATTGAAGCCGGCTATCTTTCGAACCCGGCCGAAGCGCGCAAAATCGCCACGCCCGAATACCGCCAGCGACTCGCCGAAGCTGTGGCACAAGGTTTGGAGTAGCGCTGGTGATTGTCCATTGACCTGAATTCAGTTTGCGTTGAGCGCGTCATAAGGGCATATGAAAACCGTTCGGGGATTGTGGTTATTGGGTTTAACGGCATTGCTGGCGTTGCCAGTTTGCGGGCAGGATTGGGCGAAGGCGCGGCTTGAAAAGTCCCCTCGCCATGGCGAATGGATAAAGGTGAAGCATGGAAATCGGGAGGTAAATTGCTTCATCGTTTTCCCCGAGGTGAAGGACAAGGCCACGGCCGTAGTCGTGATCCACGAAATTTTTGGTCTGACGGATTGGGTGCGCGGTGTTGCGGACCAACTGGCGGAGGCGGGATACATCGCGATCGCTCCGGATTTGCTTTCGGGCGCCGCGCCGGGCGGAGGTGGCACGGCCGAATTGGGCGGGGCCGATGCGGTTCGCAAGGTTATTTCCGGACTGCCGGCGGACCAGATCACAGCCGACCTGAATGCCGTGACCGACCACGTGTCGAGCTTGCCCGCCAGCAACGGGAAAGTGGTGGTGGCGGGCTTTTGCTGGGGCGGCGGGCAAACATTCCGGTTTGCGACGAACAACAAGAAAGTGAAAGCCGCGCTGCCCTTTTATGGCTCCGGCCCTGAAGACGCCGCTTCGATTGCCAGAATCCAATGTCCCGTGTACGGCTTTTATGGCGGCAATGACGCACGAGTGAATGCCACGATTCCGAAGTCGACCGAGCTGATGAAGAAGGCCGGGAAGACTTACGAGCCTGTGACCTATGAAGGGGCCGGACACGGCTTCATGCGCGCGGGCGAAGCGCCCGATGCGAAGCCTGCCGACAAAAAAGCGCGCGAAGAAGCGTGGCAGCGCGTAAAGGCGATCCTGAAAAAGGTTTGAGCAAAAGCGAGCACGTGCGCAGGCTTCTCGAGGCCGCAGGAGCGAGCGGACCGAAGGCGCCCTATCTGGCTTACTTCTTTTTTTTCAATCGGCAACAGTTCTACGAAGCGCACGATATCCTGGAATCGCTCTGGCTGGGCGAGCGCCAGGGGCCCAACAACGAATTCTATAAAGCGCTGATTCAACTCGCCGGCGCCTTCGTGCATTTGCAAAAAGGCAGGGTGAAGCCGGCCCTCGCTTTGTTCAAACTGTCGCGGTCTTATTTGGAGAAGTATCCGGCGCTGCACGAAGGGTTGAATCTCGGAAACTTATTCCGGCTCATTGATGAATGGATGATGAAAGTGGATCAGAAGCAGAATAGTTTTGATTTGGCGGATGTTTGTTTGAAACTCGACCCATGCGTTTGAGCCTGCTCGGTTTTTCTTTTCTCGTTGCAGCAACGCACGCGGCAACCAATCAAACTCTGCTTCCGCCGCATCCGGGATTGGATGGCGGGCAGGGCGGCCATTGGGGGAAGCAAGCGGAGCCGGATTGGCGGGACAGCCGCTGGAATCAAACCGATGTGGGACCGTTCCTGTGTTCGCTGCTACCGCTCAAGAACGGTACCGTGTTGAAGGGCATGTCGATTCGCGTCGGCGATGCCAGCGAAGGCACCGTCTGCTTTGACACGGCTTCGGCGACCTTGCGCGCCGGTTGGACCGGCGGCTTTCTGAATTTTGATGCGGCGCGCTATGGAATCATCCTGCCGCCGAAGCCGGTGGGAAAAATGGAATTCGTATCGCCGGCGAAGCCAGCGTGGGGCGACGCGGAAGTGAAGTATCACGGGTTCTACCTGAATGGCCGCCGCGTCGTGTGGAGTTACACCGTGAATGGTACAGCAGTGCTTGATTCGGTCTGGATGCGCTCAGACCGGTTCATGCGCACCTTGAAGATTGAAGGTGGCAAAAACTTGCGTGTGGACCTGCCAGAAGGAGTCACACGCGATGATACCGTAGACCTTCGGCCGGCCCCCCGAACGCTGTGGCCGCAACGGTTCAAGGTGCAAGGACAGCGCGCGCCGGATACGAGCGCCTATGTGATCGATACGATCCCCGTGCCTTACGACAATCCCTACAAGGCTCTGATGTTTATTACGGGAGTGGATTTTCTCGAGAATGGTGATGCGGCGGTGTGCACGTTGCACGGGGATGTCTGGCTCGTGCGCGGGATCGATCAGCAATTGAAAAATGTGACCTGGAAGCGCTTTGCAACGGGACTGTTCCAGCCGCTCGGACTGAAAGTGCGGAGCAACATCGTTCATGTGCTTGGGCGGGACCAGATCACGGCTTTGCACGACCGCAACGGCGACGATGAAGCCGATTATTACGAAAACTTTCACAGCGGCATTCAAACTTCCAAGGACGGGCACGATTACGTGACCAGCCTGGGCATGGATGCTCAGGGCAACTTTTACTACGCCGATCCTATTGGCGCGCATTGGGTCAGCGCGGACGGGCAACGAACCGAGGTGCTGGCGACGGGCTTTCGCAATCCGAACGGCATGGCCGTGGGGCCACACGGCGAAATTACGGTGGCGCCACAGGAAGGCGAATGGACACCCGCGAGCATGATCTGCGAGATCGAGCGTGGTGGCCATTACGGGTATGGCGGCCCGAAGCCGCCGCGGGGAGTTGATCGGCCCCTCTGCTACATTCCTCGCTGGATCGATAATTCGAGCGGGAGCCAGATTTGGGCAACCAGCGATCGGTGGGGACCCTTGCAGGGGCAATTACTGAATTTTTCATTTGGGCGCTGCTCGATGATGTTGGTGTTGCGGCAAACGATAGGGCGAGGTACCTCCCAGGGGGCGATTGTGCCGCTGGCGGGCCGGTTTATTGCGGGCGCCGTCCGCGGAGCATTTCGAAAGCAGGATGGGCAACTCTATGTCGTGGGGACGCGCGGCTGGACAAGCAGTGCGATTCGCGACGGATCGTTTCAGCGCGTGCGTTACACGGGCAAAAAAACGTACGTGCCGATCGCCTTTGAAGCGCGCAAGGACGGCATCCGGCTGACATTCACGGAACCGCTCAAGCGCGAGACGGCCGAAGATCCGGGCAGCTATGGCATCGAACAATGGAATTACAAATACGCCCGAGATTATGGCTCGAAAGAATACTCCGCGCGGCTGAACGAAACCGTTGGCCATGACGTCGTCGAAGTTCAGTGCGCGAAGCTTGAAAACCCCCGCACAGTGCTCCTTCAGATTGCCGATCTTCGTCCGGTCCACCAGATGGCCATCCGTTACAACCTGACTGCGGCGGATGGCCAGAGCATGCGCGGTGAATTATTTCCCACGATCCATTGGCTGGCCGAATAGCTGCAAGGCGGCATTCTTGTGCTGCCTTGTCTCCCAAATAAAAAGACCGGGATTGCTCCCGGTCTCTTCGAGTCGTTCTTAGGGTTGGCGTTATTCTTCCTGACGCGGCGTTTGGATCGAGCATTCCAACGCCCGCAGGATGTTATCCACAGCTTGAGTGAACGCAGCGGCTTCACCTGGATTCTCCCGGGCGATTTGCGCGCGAACCTTGTGCTCGAACACCGTCAACATCTGAGCACCTACGCCCAGACCGTCGCGATCAAAGGCTGCCTTGCTTGCTTTGAGGCTGACAATCAGCGGACGCTTGTTCTTTCGCTCCACATTGGTGGACTCCACCTGCGTGATCAATTGCTCAACTGCCTCGGCCGGGGTAATGACACATATCTCGAGAGACTGCTGGCAGCGCGCACGTCCATCGCTCGCGGTCATCGTGATCGTATGGCAGCCGACACCCAGACAGGCCGGCACGACCGCGCCTGAAAGATGATTTGTCCCATCGACAGTCCAATCAATCGTTAGGGAATCGCCGTCGGGATCGCTTGATCCAGATCCATCGAGTCCGAGGCAGACGTAATCACCATGCGGAGCGATCGCATACAACTTCGGCCCGCTCGGGAACGTAATGCCGCAGGCTTCAGGCACAATTTTAGCCACGCACGTTGGCGGCTGGTTCGGCAACTGCACCGTAACGCTGAAACTGCACGAGTTTGATAGACCAGCGTTGTTGACTGCAGTGCAGTTGACTGTTGTCGTGCCTACCGGGAATACCGAGCCACTTGCGGGCGAGCAGTCCAGTGACCGAACGCCGCAATCGTCGCTGGCACCGGAGACATACGTCACGCTCGTGCCGTTCGGATTGGCAGTCTGCACAACGATGGGAGCGTTGCAGGTGACAACAGGCGCTGTCCTGTCATTGATAGTAATCGCCACGGTGGCTTCGGCAGAATCGCATTCGCCATCGTTCACCTTGAATTTGAAGCTATCGGAGCCGCAACCATTATTGGCGCTGTAAGTCGCCGCGCCCGTTTGCGTGTTGACGATAAGGACGCCGCGAGCCGGTGGTTGGGTAACGATGTATTGCAACGAGCCGCCGTCCGGATCGGAGGCCTGGAGTTGGAAGTTGGCCGTGCTGCCTTGATCCACTGCCAGCGCCGACGAACTGGCGGTAGGGCATTGGTTTGCGCTGACGTTAACTGTCACCGTCGCGCGCACCGGCACGCCGGAAAGGTCGGTAATGGTGTACTGGAAGCTGTCGTTCCCGGTGAATCCAGAAGCCGGTGTGTACCGAACAGTGTCGCCGTAAAGCCGCACAGCGCCGCCTTGGGCGGTCGTATAGTTCGGATTCACGCCGACGATCTGGAGGAAATCGCCATCCGCATCTGAATCGTTGCCGAGCAACGCTGAAGCCGGGTAAGTCGTAGACGTACCCGCTCTGGCCGTGACATTGTCATTCTGAGCGATTGGCACACGGTTGGCCAGCAGTTGCGCGTTAATCAGGAACTCGTTGTCCGAGACACCGCGATTGAAGCCCTGGATCGCGAGTACGTTCGCCCCCGGCGTCAGTTGCGATATGAAGGCGCTGATGTCAATCGCTTCCGGCGTAATGGTCTGCGATGTCGTGCGCGAATCCGTTGCCGCGCCGTTCCAGGGGATAGAAGGTTCGCCTTCGAACAGCACCATGCTGTAAGCGGTGCCGTCGCAGAAGTCATTGCCGTCGCCAGGCCCGAGCATGATGTCGACGTTGTCGCCAATGAAGACATCGGGGATGCTGATGGTATCGTCGCGGCCAACGCCGTCGTTGCCGGCGATCGTCTGCGAATAAACCTGCACGCTGTTGTGATAGACGGCCAGACGCACGCCGTCACCGCAACCCGTGTTTAATTTGCGGAAGCGAATGCGCGCTTTAAGGTTGGCGTCCACAGTCGCGCTCCAACGGCGAACGGTCCAATGGATGTGTGTCGTGGGAACATTCGGGTCGAAGACCGCGCCATTTGGATGAGCTGGGTGCGTGGCCTCCTGGAACAATTCGGTCCATGGGGGATTACCATTGAACCAATCGTAGCCGCTTCCCTGCCAGAAATCAGTCGGGCTATACCCTCCGCCGTCATGCGGGAAGGGCGTCATGTCTGAGCCGCCAGAATATGTTCCATCTGCATCCAAACTTTGGTTGTAATAGCCGTAGGACCAGCCGTTCACCCGCACATCGGGGTTATTGGACCAATCGGCAATTGAATCCGCGACCGTAATGCCGGCAATGCTCGTGGGAGCGTTGCGCTTGGCGATCTCGGTCCCGTTCAAATATGCGACAAAACCGTCATTGTATTTCATCTTCAAGTTCAGCGTCTGGATATCTGCCGGATTCACCACGTTGAACGGAATGCGAAT
>DATENK010000537.1:0-3186 GCA_035275085.1 Verrucomicrobiia bacterium
ATTCGCATGCTGGCCGGCACAGCGGCGGCCGCCGCGGCGATCATTTTCTTTTTCGGACTGCGAAAGCATTACATCGATCAGCGGCTGAAGGTGCAGAAACAAATCATCGCGCAGCTGAACGCCGAAGAGAAACATCGGCCGCAGTACAGGCGCATGCGCCAGCAAGCTTCATCGATCAAAGAGTGGATCGCTGAAGGACACAACTGGCTTGATCATTATGCTTACTTGAGTTCCATCCTGCCACCGAGTGAGGAAATATATATCACGCAGCTATCGGTGGGCGGGCAGGGCACGATTCGCTTCGCAGTGCAGGCGCGCAACGGCGAGACGCTTGCCAAGTTGGACAAGCAATTGCGTGCCGCGGGTTACAACGTAAAGCCACTCGCGATCACACCGGCGGCCGACAAACACGGCTACAACTTCCGGTCGAATGTCGAGTTGACGTTGACGGACGCCATGAAGATTGACCTCGCGAAGGTCAACGCCCCGGCCCGGCCCTCCGACGATGCGTCGCTCGATCCACCGCCAGCGCCGGGAGGTGGCCAATGAGCAAGCGCGAGAAAATAATGGCGGCATTGGTCGGAGGGCTCGTTCTCGTTTTTGCCGGCGGGTTCGGTTTACGCGCCATTTGGATGAAACCGCTCAAGGAATTGGATCGCAAGACGAGCGCTTTGCGGGAGAAGCTGGACAAAGTCCGCGGTGAGAGACGCGCGTTTTTTGCGGCAGAGGATGCGGTGAAAAAATTTGAGCAGCGTGCATTTTCGGACGAGTTGGACCAGGCCAGCGCGAAGTCGGGCGAGATGCTCACCAAAACAATTCTGCAAAGCGGGCTGCCGGAATCGGAATTCACCCGGTTGCCGGTGGGGCCGCGCAAGATGGCAGGCGCAAATGAAATCGGGTGGAGTGTGCAAGGCGAAGGCAAGCTCCAGCGCATGATCGATTTGTTGTTTCTGTTGCAGGAATCGCCGTTTCTGCACCGGGTGGACGGTTTGGTGGTTTCGCCCGGCGACACTGCCGGTTATGTGCGTGTGCGTTTCCGTTATTTGACGCTGGTGATGGATCCAGCGCCAATCGTCGATCCAATCGACCTCAAACCCAAGTACACGCTGGAGAGTTCCGAACGCATCATTTATAACACGATCATCACTCGGGACATCCTCCGGCCGTACGTGAAACGTCAGGCGGTCCCGAAACCGGGCACGCCCGGCCAACCCGGAACCTCGCCGACACCTGGGCTTGCGCCCGGTCCGGAAAGTTTTCGCATCGTGTCGCTGAGCGATTGGGCCGGCCAGCCCGAAATTCATGTGCGCGACCTGACCAGCCAGCGCACGTTGCGGTACAAACCCGGCGACACGCTCGCAGGAGGGAGCGTCGTGATGGTCGATTACCGGCGCATGCCAATGCCGGGCACCGTCGGTTTGGAATCTTACAGCCGCGTAATCGTGAAAATCGGGTCCGACTTTTACGCGATTGAGCACGGAAAAACCCTGGCGGACAAATACAAGCTGCCGCCGAACGATTGGCCCGAACAATTAGCAAAGCTCGGCAAATAATTTTTTGTCAGTAACGTCAAAACACAACACGGTTATGAGAACGATTAAGCTCATCGTGAGTGTTTTCGCCTGTGCGTTGATGGCCGCCATCAGCGCGTTCGCGCAAACAAAAACCAACGCTCCGGCGCCCGCGCCGGCTAAATCAGCCACGGATAAGAACATCCGGTTCCACTTCGATGGCATTCCCTACGCCGATGTGGTGGAGCGCTTTGCGCAAATGGCAGGCAAGCCGCTCGTGTCCGACACGAACGTTCAGGGCACGCTCACGTACAATGATTCCCGTCCCTATACGTATCAGGAAGCGCTGGACACGTTAAATGTAATGCTTTCGATGAAGGGCGTGACTCTCGTCGAGGACGGCAATTATTTGCGGCTCGTTCCTTTCAAGCAACTCCCGCAACTCGGGCTGAAGATTCTTCGCGGCCTCGAACAAGCTGGTGATGTGCGCCCCGGCGAAATCGTCACTGTGGTCCTCGACATGAAGAACCTGGACTCAAAGGAAGTGGCGGATGCAGTGCAGTCAATGGTCTCGAATGCGGGCTCGGTCGCGCCATTGTCGCGCGGACGTGGACTGATTATCACTGACCGCCTGGCGAACATTCAACGCATTCGCTCGCTGCTGAACGCCATCGACACCGAAGCCGTGGCGGATCGCCAAATGAAGGCGTTTACGCTGCTGCACTCGTCAGGCGCAGTCGTAGCCGATCTGATCAACCGCACCTTCGGTTTGGCCACGGCACCCAAGCGCACGCAGTACAATCCCAACAATAAAAACCTCGAAGTCCTTCCGCCCGATCCTAATGATTACATCACTGCGGTCTTCGACGATGCTTCGCGCACGCTGGTTTTGTTCGGGCCGCGCGAACGCATCGCATTGGCCGAGGACCTGATCTCGAAATTTGAAGACAAGGAAGGCGGCGGGGGCGACGTGCGTATCTATTACCCCCAGGTCACGAAAGCCGAGGAACTCGCACAGATGATTCGACAGGCGATTCCCGGGATTGCCGCTCCGGGCGAAACTGCCGCAGCTGCGGCCACCAAGGCGCGTGTGATCGCCGACAAGGACCTGAATCGACTGATTGTGGCAGCCCCAATTTCGGGGCAGTTGGATCAAATCGAACAGCTCGTCAATCGGCTCGACAAACCGGTTCACGGCAGCGCCGGGACCTTCGCGCAAACCAAATCGCAAACCGTTCAGGTGACCAAAGTCTTCCGGACCCGTGGATCGGACGCGGCGAGTGTTGCGAAGATTCTTAGCGAAGCACTAACGAAGCGTCTGCCTTCCGGACAAGCTGTCCCCGTTGCGAATGTGACGGTTGAGCCGACCAGCCAGAGCGTCGTTGTCACAGGGTCGCCTGGGGATGTTCAAACCGCGATCGATATTATCACTCAACTGGAGACCGGTTCGTCAACGCCGACGCCGCAACAGACAAAATTCATTGATGTTGGCGGTTCGGCCGATGCCAAGCGTCTCTTGCCCCTGATCGAACAGATTTATCGCAGCCAGGTGACCGATTCGCTCGGCGGACAGGTGGCGCATGCCAAGATTCTGGCCGATGCCGATACCGGCCGGCTGATCGTGACCGCCAGCGAGGATCATTTGCGGCGTATCGAGAACATCATCACGCAACTA
>DATENK010000538.1:0-3495 GCA_035275085.1 Verrucomicrobiia bacterium
AAAGCGCCCGGCCCGCCACGAACAAGATCCCACAGAGCACCACCGTTTTCGCCAGAAGCTGCCAGCCACCGACCATCCGGCGAAAAGGCCGCGCGGCGTAAATGCGTTCCGAGCCTTTCCTCGAATTCGCGTTGGAGCGGCATCTCGAGCGCATGCAGTTGCAGCGTTGTCTTTGTGCGAATGGCGCATTCCCGTCCGTCGGCGCGAATCTGCATTGCGTCTGCATTCGGACCGATAGTAAACGCCCGCTGCATGGTATGCAGATCCCAACAAATCAATTCCCGCTCCCATCCAGCGGTGAACAAGTAGCGCCCCTCAGGAGTAAATCCGGCCTTCACGGCCTGCGCCTTATGTTCACCCAGCGTGCGCATCCCACCAGTCACCGCATCGATCAACGTGACCGCCCCCGAAGTATCCGGAACTGCGAGCCATCGTCCGCTCGGATGCCAACTGAGCGTCGTGACCTGCCGCGTCGACGTATTGGTCCAACGATCGGCCCACAACGTTTCACCGGTGGCCGCGTCATGAACCGACACCGCTTCGTAGGCACGACTTGCAGAATAGCAAAGCGCGGCGAAACGCGTGCCGTCCGGGGAAAGTTGCAAACATACTGGCCTCGCTGCCAAAGGAAAATGATTCAACTCAGAGCCGTCATCGACATCGAATACTCGCGCGCCTGCGTCCGCGGCACCGACGAGGATTTGATGTCGAGTTGGATGAAAAGAAATGCTTCCCCATGAAACATCGCGCAACAGCAAGGCACGCAACGCGTTCGTTACATCCCAAACCTCTACATCCGCACGCGCGCCAGCAGAATCATAGTCGCGCTTCACAGCGATGAATTGCCCGTCCGCGCTCCATGTTGCGACATGCGCATGCAAGTTGGCCGAGTTCGCAAGCGTTGCGAGCAGATGATCGTGGCGCAGGTCCCGAATCTCGACCGGACCCCTGCCGCGTCCCACAGCCATGCGGCTAAACTCAGGATCGATCGACACCAATGTAACATCCGGGCTCATGGGCAATTCTTGCTCGAACCGCAAATCTGGTAAGGCGAGCGCTGCAATCGCTTCCCGCCGAAGTTCAGCGGAATTCGAAATGGCTGCGGCGCGGCGAATGGCGTCCAGTGCGCGAACGCGCTGGCCCACTTCACGGCTTTGCACGCTGGCGTGAGCCTGCCCCAGAAGCGCAGTGTACAACTGTTGTTGAGTTTGCCGGTCAGCGTGCTCAGCCCGCCTGCGCGCCGCTTCCGCCAATCTTCTCTCACGATCGATGCGAAACATCGCAATGGGCGAGCCGATCGCTACAACCAGTAGCAACGTAATGGTGATGATCAGTGACGCAGCGAGCGCAGGCTTCCGGCGGCGCCACCGGACCAGCTTCGCAGCCGGACCAATTCGCCGCGCCCGTATCGGTTCATTACTAAGGAAGCGGCCCAACTCATCCGCCAGTTCCTGTGCCGTGGCATAGCGGCGCTGCGGCTCCTTTTCCAGGCACTTGCAGCAGATTGTTTCCAGATCCTGCGGCACCCCAGGATTCAACAACCGGGGCGACACTGGTTCGCTCTCCAAAACCAGACGCAGCGTTTGCGCAAGTGTCTCTGCCATAAATGGCGCCCGGCCCGTTAGCAATTGATAGAGAATTGCTCCGATCGAATACACATCACTGGCAGCGCTCGCCAGCCCTCGTTTCGGCTCGACCTGCTCGGGCGGCATGTAATTCGGCGTACCCAATACCTGGCCTGTCAAGGTGATCTCAGCCTCGTCCTGCGCCCGCTTGGCCAGGCCGAAATCGGTGATATGCGGCACGCCAAGCGCGTCTACCATCACGTTCGACGGTTTCAGATCGCGATGTAGCACGCCACAATCGTGCGCGAACTGGACGGCCTCGGCGACCGTCCTGACCAACCGCGCCGCCTGAGCGGCCGGCAGTGGACTGGCTCGCGCCATTTCCGCCAGACTGCGACCTTCAATCAGGGCCATTGAGAAATAAGGTTGACCGTCGTGCTCACCAATTTCGTGAATGGAAACGATATTCGGATGGTTCAGGCTGGCGGCGGCCTGCGCCTCGTGGCGAAAGCGCCTGGCAAATGTGTCGTTCGCAAAGTGTCCACCAAGCAGGAGCTTGACCGCAACAGTGCGATTAAGACTCACTTGGCGGGCGCGATAGACGACCCCCATGCCGCCGCGCGCAATTTCCTGGACTAATTCGTAATCGCCGACATGGCGGGTCGGTGTCGGGTCGTGTGGGCTTTCCAATTCCGGGGCCGGTAGGGCTTCAGCGCGGCCCTCACCCAGTCCCATCAGGCAGGTGGGGCAGTTATCAGCCAACCAGCCGGACTTGGCCGTGCCACACACCGGACATTGTGTTGTATCGCCACTTCGCGTCACAAAGGTTCTACCGGCTTCTTCTCCAAACCGGGAGAGTTGTTACAATCGCTCATGGATGCAAGGCAGCGAGGAGATAGCGCATTTCATCATCGATTTCTTCGGCGTGCCCGACGGTCTGCCCAATTTCGCTGCGCAGCAACTCGCCGTAACGCCGACGCAACCGATGAACGGCGACGCGAATGGCCCCTTCATTAATTCCGAGGCGGCGGCCGATCTCGGAATAAACCGCACCCTCGCGTTCGCCGGAGAGAAGATGTCGCACTTCGCGGAACAATGGGCCTTTGCCGTTGTCCTCGCAGTCGCGTTCCAATGCATCCATCGTCTGTTTGAGGACCGTCAGCGCCCATTGGCGCAGGAACTTTTTTTCCGGAGAATCGTTGTCTGGAGGCTCGAGGCGATAGCGTTCCTCTGGCGTTTGCTGGTCCAGCGAGATGAAAATGAATTGTCCGCCACGCTTCTGGCGGTGAGCACGGCTCCATTCGCGCGCGAGGAAATAATCCAACGTGCTTAACAGGAATGTGCGAAACTTTCCCTTTTCGCGGTCAGCCCGCCGCAAATGGTCATTCCTGATGAGGTAGGCGAAGAATTCCTGCGTCAAGTCCTGAGCGTCATCCGCCCCGTGGCCTTTCCGTCGCACATACACGTAGATGGGATACCAATAGGCCCGACAGAGTGTTTCCAGCGCGTGTTGGGCTGGCGCTGAATCACCTTGGCCGGCAGTCATCACTACGCTCCAATGCGTAGTCGCGAACACGCGAGGACCCGTCCTACTTGCTTCTCCGGCTGTTTGAAACATATATGGGAACGCATCCAAGAGTAACAGAAAGTTCGAATGGGCGGTAGCAAAATGACCGGCTTCCCTTGATCGGTGGCTGCCAGTCCCATCTTAGCCGTTCGCAAAAGCATGCGATCACCCCGCGTGCGGTCACTTGCGCACCGCTCTGTGTCCTCGGGAGATCCCCGATTTACCTCACATTGGTTCCATTGAGCAGGAGTGATGGTGAGGAGTAGAGCTGTTTGTTCGAGGTCGTTGGGGGTCGTTCGAAGGCCGTTAAGGTGAACAGGAAGAAAATCATGTTGTCACGCCATATACCTGCACTCGCCCCCA
>DATENK010000539.1:0-2584 GCA_035275085.1 Verrucomicrobiia bacterium
GTGAAACCACCCGTCGTTTTCGCGCGATAGGTGTCGGATTCGAATTTTAGTCCGGCTTTACGCAGCCTGGCAATGAGTTCGCGATTCTGAGGTTGATGGAACCATTGATGCACGCTTTGGGCGATCACGTCGCCAATTTCATCGATCGCTTTCAAGTCATCCGCGGTGGCGTTTGCGATTGCGTCAAGGGACGGAAACTGGCGGGCAAGCGCTTTGGCGCCACCCGAGCCGACATGAAGGATGCCCAGACCGTGAATGAGGCGCCAAAGCTCGCGCGATTTACTTTGCTCCACGCCGTCGAGAAAATTTTTCGCGGATTTTTCGCCCATCCGTTCGAGACTCGTGAGCTGCCCGAGCGTGAGCGAATAAAGTCCAGCCACATCTTTCACCAAGCCGGCATCGACGAGCTGGCGCACTAAAACTTCGCCGCCGCCTTCGATGTCCATGGCGCCCCGCGAGCACCAATGCTCGAGCGAACCGCGAATCCTTGCGGGGCATTGGGGATTGCTGCAGCGCCAGACGACGTCTTCACTGGAGGAACGCTCCCTCACGGTCGCGGCTCTGTTGGGCTCGCTTCCTGTCGCGGCTGTGTTGGGCAGATCTTCGGAGCGCGTGCTGGAGCGAGTGACGGGCGAGCTGCATTCGGGGCATTGGCGGGGAAAGGCATACGCCTTTTCGTTACCGGTGCGTTTGTGGAGGACCACGCCGATGACTTGAGGGATAATCTCACCGGCTTTTTGAATAGTGACGGTATCGCCGGTGCGAATGTCGAGGCGGGCAATCTGGTCTTCATTGTGGAGGGACGCCCGTTTGACGACAGTCCCGGCGAGATGAACGGGTTCAAGTTCGGCAACGGGTGTAAGGGCACCGGTGCGGCCCACCTGGATGGTAATGGCTTTCAGCTTCGTTTCGGCTTGTTCGGCCTCGTATTTGTAAGCGATGGCCCAACGCGGCGCTTTGGCCGTGAATCCCGCGCGCTCGCGTTGTGCAAAGGAATTCAGTTTGATGACCGCGCCGTCTGTTTCGTAGGGCAGCGTGCGGCGAAGTTTATCGAGTTCGTTGATAGCTTCGATCAATTGGCCGGCGCTGGTGCAATGCCAGGTTTTGTCGGGCGTGCGAAAATTAAGTGACTTGAGTAACGCGAGTGCCTCGGAATGCGCGGCGGGAATACGTTTACCGCGAATCTCTCCGAGGCCATAAACAACCATCGTCAGCGGACGTTTCGCGACGATGCGCGGGTCGAGTTGTTTCAGCGAGCCGGCGGAAGCATTGCGAGGATTGGCGAAGGGTTCTTCGCCGGCAGCGACGCGTTCGGCATTCAACTTCTTGAAGCCGGCGCTCGGCATATAGACTTCGCCGCGCACTTCCATCACTTCCGGTCCATCCGTCAATGTCATCGGGATGCTGCGAATCGTGCGGAGATTCGTGGTAATATCGTCGCCGTTAACGCCATCGCCGCGCGTGGCCCCCACAGTAAACCGGCCCTGCTCATAGCGCAGGTTAATAGCGACGCCATCCACTTTGGGTTCAACGATCCAATCCAGCGTCTCGCCGGGCAGGAGGCGCTGGACGCGATCCACGAACTGGCGCAGCTCGGCCTGGGAATAGGTATTGTCCAGGCTGGTCATCGGTTGGAGATGTTTGACCGGCTTGAACTCCTTTAGCGGCTGGCCGCCCACGCGTTGCGAAGGCGAATCGGGCGTGATCAGGTCCGGAAAGTCCTTTTCGAGGTCGAGCAATTCGCGATAGAGCGCGTCGTATTGGCGGTCGGAAAGCACCGGCGTCGCCTGTACATAATATAGGTAATCATGGCGGCGAATCTCCTGGGCGAGTTCGGCGTGGCGGCGTTTGGCCTGCGCGTGTGTCACAGGATAGTTCTAGGCGAGCTACACACTGAGTTCAAGGAGGCTCCATTTGCGCTTGAACCTTTGAGGGCAAAGTGCCATGCTCCGCTTAGAAATCCCTCAAGCGACATCCGAATTGTCGTATGAACTGTTAGCGCTAATGGCTTATGAAAACCCAACCTACTCTCTCATTTGCGAACCTCATCCGGGCCTGCGCGTGCGTGCTGATCTTGCTCGGTGGCATGACCAGTCAGGGCCAGGGCCTGGTCGGTTACTGGCGACTCGATGAAGGATCGGGCCGCAACACTGCGGATTCTTCCGGCAACAACAACGGGGGGCAACTGCGGGGAAACGGCGGGCCGACGTGGGTCACCGGCCAGGTGGGCAACGCCTTGCGATTCGATGGCGTGGATGAGTACGTGAATATCGCGGCGAACCCGATCTTCGGAATCACGGGCGATATCACGCTCGCGGCGTGGATCAAGCGCGAAGCACCGCAAGGGTATGATCCGATCGTGGCGAAAACCGACGGCGGGAATTTCTTCGACTACGATTTTTATTTCAGCGGCGGAGATAACCGGCTGAGATTCTGGTCTGATGCCGGAAACCCGACACCGGTGTTCTCGACGCGCGAAGTGGCCGATACGAACTGGCATCACGTGGCGGTGACGCGGGCGGGTTCGACGATCAGCTTTTTTATTGATGGTCTGGACGCAGGCACGGCCACGCAGAGCGGCGGG
>DATENK010000540.1:0-9222 GCA_035275085.1 Verrucomicrobiia bacterium
CTTGTCCTCCTGTCCGACCGCCCCGGGCGCTTCGCCGCTCCATAGGGGGATCGGAGATTGTGGTTGAGCGCAGGCGCAGGTCACGCCCAGTGCGACGGCGGCAACAATGTTTTTCATGTAAGCTGGTCAGGCGATGATGTCCCGGACGATTTGCCCATGCACGTCGGTGAGACGGAAATCGCGGCCGGCGTGGCGGAAAGTCAGTTTCTCATGGTCGAAGCCGAGCAACGCAAGAATCGTTGCGTGAAGATCGTGGATGTGAACGGGCTTCTCAACCGCCTTATACCCAAATTCGTCGGTGGCGCCGTAGACCTGACCGCCTTTCACGCCGCCACCTGCGAGCCACATGGTAAACCCGTAATGGTTGTGGTCGCGCCCATTGATCTTCCCAGCATTCGAGCCCGGCGTCGGCAACTCGACCGTCGGCGTGCGCCCAAACTCGCCGCCCCAAATTACCAGCGTCGAGTCCAGCAACCCGCGCTGTTTCAGATCTTTCAGCAACGCTCCAATTGGTTGGTCGCAATCTTTTGCAAGCCGTCGATGATTGACTTCAATGTCATCGTGGTTGTCCCACGGTTGTCCCTGCCCGGTCCACACCTGGATGAAACGCACGCCCCGTTCTACCAACCGTCGCGCGATCAAAAGTTGGCGTGCCTGCGTGCCTTCGCCATAAAGCTTCCGTATGTATTCCGGCTCCCGGCTGATGTCGAACGCGTCCGAAGCATCCGTCTGCATGCGATACGCCAGCTCGAACGATTGAATGCGTGCCTCGATTTGTGGGTCTTCTTCCCGCTTGCGCCGATGCCGTTCGTTTAGCTTTTGGAGCAAATTCAACTGTTGCCGCTGTTCAGGCAAGGTCGTGTAGTTATTCTTTATATGCTCAATCAGTTTCTCGATTTTCGTGTGTTGCGTATCTATATATGTCCCCTGAAACACGCCCGGTAGAAACCCGGCCTGCCAATTCTGCGATTCCTGAATTGGATACCCCCCGGGGCACATGGCAATAAACCCGGGAAGATTCTGGTTTAACGTTCCCAAACCATAGGTGATCCACGAACCCATGCTCGGACGGACCAACCGAGGCTCGCCGCAATTCATCAGCATCAGCGAAGGTTCATGATTCGGCACATCCGCATGCATGGATCGGACGATCGCCATATCGTCTACACTCTCGGCTACGTGCTGAAAAATCTCGCTAACTTCGATGCCACTCTGGCCGTATTTCTTGAACTTGAAGGGTGATGGGAACGCCGCGCCTGTCTTGCGCTCGGTCCGGAGATTCTCTGTCGGCAGGTTTTTGCCGGCATAACGCTCCAGCGCCGGCTTGGGATCGAACGTGTCGACGTGCGATGCGCCACCGTTCGCAAAGATGTGGATCACGTGCCTCGCCTTGCCATAAAAGTGTGGTTCCTTAGGCAGCAGGGGATTTGGCGAGCTTTGGCCGGCGCGCGCGAGCCCGCCGCCAAATAAGGAAGCGAACGCAAGACCGCCCATCCCCATACCACAACGACCCAGGAACTCGCGCCGCGTCAACGCCAGATGCTCCAGGTCCGGCGCGTGGTGTTTCATTCGATCCAACATTGCCTAAGTGGTTGACGTGTGGCCCGTTATGATCATTCACCCCTTTTGATTAACCTTGCCCAGAGCCGAGCCATCTGTCAGGATACCAGCCGGTTTAACCCACAAATGAAGCATGCGTTCAGCCTCGTAATAGTCCTGCTGGCCTTCGTTTTGGGACTTTCCGCAGCGCCGCAATTCCGGGATGCCGGTGCATTTTTGATCTCTGAAACACGGCCTAATGGGGCAATCGAGCACGATGAAAACGTTACTGTCAGGCTCGCCTTGAAGAATATTGGGGACCAGGTCACTACGAACCTGATTGCGATCTTGCAAACGGGGGACGGCGTTTCCGATGTCGCCACGCCATCGCAAACCTATGGCGTGCTCAACCCGTGCGGGCCATCCGTCGCGCGTGATTTCTCGTTCAAATGCACGGCGGCCAGCAATTCTTTGTTGCTGGTGAACCTGGCCTTGGAAGATTCGGGCCACGCTTTGGGCACGATCACTTATCGCTTCCGTATCGGACCACAAGTGGCGTTGGCAAGCAGCACTACTTCTGTGACCATCAATCCCGTCGGGCCGGCTGAAATGTTTCCGTCTGTGTTATCGGTCTCCAATGCGGCAGGGCCCTTGGTCAACGTGAGCTTGACCTTGTCGAATCTGTCGCACACCTACCCCGACGATCTTGATATTCTCCTGGTGAGCCCGGGCGGCGATCGAGTGTTGGTGATGTCCGACGCTTGTGGGGCATTCGGCTTGGATCACGTTACCCTAACATTTAGCGATGATGCTCAGGCATCGCTGCCGGATAGCGGGTTTCCCAATCCCCGTGTGGTGCGCCCGTCCAATTATGGCACTGGGGATCCCTTTCCAGCACCGGCTCCTGCCGGACCTTATGCAGGCGTGATGTCAGCCTTTAACGGGAAAGAGGCAAATGGCGACTGGCAGCTATTTATCATGGATGATAATGGCCCCGATGGCGGGATTCTCTCTGGCGGGTGGTTTTTGACTCTCACCACACTTATTCTCGTGGACAGCGCACCGAGGTTAACCCTCCTGGAAGGCTCGCCGAACGAAACCATTCGGTTTCAAGTCCGCGGCCGCCCCGGATATCCGTACGCAATCGAATGCTCGCAGGATCCTGTCCAGTTTCTTCATTTGGAGTCTTTCCAGATGCCATTGAACGGCAGTCAGATTTTCGAATACTCTCTGCGCTCTACGAACCAGTTTTTCCGAGCGGCGACGGATCCGTAACCTCAGATTTATTGGCTCGCCAAGGTCACGCGCATCAATTGCTTTCCGTCGCGGACGTATAATTTCCCGTCCGAATAAGCAGGGAAACACCACGTGTTTCCGCAAACCTGCAGCCGCGCTAGTTCGGTATATTTCTGCGGATTGGGTTCCACCAACAGCAGTTGGCCATCTTCAGTAAGGACCAGCAGCTTTTTGTCGACAACGATTGTGGAGGCGTAATCTTTGCGGCCCTGACCGAAACCTGTCTGTGTCCATTTCGTCTGGCCATTGGCTGCATCCATGCAGATGTAATCCTTGAATGGCCCTTGCGAATACAAATAGCCGTCCACCAGCACCGGAGTCGCCAGATTTATTTTTGCATCTTTATTGATCCATGCTTCCTTGGCCGCCAGTCCGCCGCTGTCCTTTACGATCTTGAAACAAGCCACACCAAATGTATGGGAGTTCACGGCCACGTGGTCTCCGAAAATAACCGGCGTTGCGGCGTGGCGTTTCGCGTTAGTCTTGAGCGGCACGCGCCAGAGATTTTTACCCGACTCGATGTCGGCCCCGATCAGCGCGTCCGCATTTAAAGCTACGACCTGACGGATACCGGCGAGCGTCGCAATCATCAGCGAAGAATACGCCGCTTCATCATCGCCGCTCTTCCACAGGACCTTGCCCGATTTTTTATCGAACGCGACCAGCGATGCGCCACTCGTATTCCCTACGGGCAGAAACAGTCGCTCGCCATCGATCACGCCAGAACCATTGTTGCCGCGGCGTGTTGCGGTGCCTTCGTTGGCTTTGCTCCCGAGGAATTTGACGCCAAAATCCTTTTCGAAGCTCGTCTTCCAAATCTCCTTCCCGTCTGTGAGATTCAGGCACTTGAACTCACCATTGCAGGCCTGCACGTAAACCCGTCCTTCATCGATCAGCGGTGTCGCGCGTGGGCCGGCGCCCCATTCGTCAGAAAACCGCTCCGCGTAAGTCACTTTCCACATTTCTTTTCCGGTGTTGGCGTCGAGTAAATGGGCTACTTCGCTGGTGCCATTCTCATCGAGGTAAACCAGTTTTTTCGCCGCCACCACCGGAGCGGAAAACCCGCCACCAATACTGATCTTCCAATCGGGCTTCAGCTCCTTCGGCAGAGTCGTGAGTGCGCCCTCTTTTTGTGCGTAGCCATCACGATTCGGCCCCCGCCATTGCGGCCAATCTCCCGCGAACAGTGAGGTGGCGAAAAGCAGAATGACCAGCGGTTTCATACACACACCTTTAGCGTTTCCGCCACGACCTGGTCAACCTCGATACTACGCATGCAACGAAAGTCGATGGGACATTCGCGCCGAAAACAGGGTGCGCAAGGCACGTTCCCCGTGATTGCGCCGGCCGGCGGCCCGGTCAGTTCCGGCGCGGTGCTGCCGAACGGCGCGACCACCGGCACCTTAAGCGCAGCCGCCACATGCATGGGCCCGGTGTCATTGGTCAGGAGCACTTTGCAGCAACGAAAAAGTGCGCATAGTTCCCGCAATGTAGTTTTGCCTGCCAGATCCGCAATCGGCCCGGCGCACCCGGCCGCGATCTGCGCCGTCAGAGGCGCATCGTTAGGCCCACCAAACAGGATCCACCCGCAATTCAGTTTTTTGTGAAGCCGATTCGCGGTTTCAACAAACCTTTCAAGCGGCCAGCGTTTCGCTGGACCGTACTCAGCCCCGGGATTCAACCCCAGCCACAATCTTTGATTCGGCAGCCGTTTACGCGCCTCAGCCACTTCGTCATCTTTCACGTGGAGTCGGGGCTCTGTCCAGGGCGCAGGAATCAGCCGAAGATAATTATGCACGTGGTGTGCATCCGTCGGAAACTTTTCGCGACTAACGTTACCTTTCGCAATCAGGGAATTGATTTCCGCGGTCGAACGTTTGCGCATGCGAATTGGCGAATTCGGCAAAGACCGCGTCAAGAGCCAGCCCCTCCCGTAGCCCACCCGTTGTGGTATGCGCGCTAAAAGCGTTTCTAGCGCTGAACGCGTCGAATTCGGTAATACGAACGCCATCTGAAATCGCATCCGGCGCAATCGCCGGGCAAGGCTGAACAAACCTTCGGTTCCATCAAACGTGATCACCTGGTTCACATGCGGGTAATCTCGAAATAAATCCGCCAGTTTCGCATGGGTCAGCAGCGTGATCTCAGAATTCGGCGCAGCTTCCCGCAAACGCTGCAGGGCAGGGGTGGACATCACCGCGTCACCGAGCCAGTTGACGCCGCGCACCAGAATCCTTTCCGGAAAGGCGCTCATACCCGCGGCTTCCATCGTTTGTGAACCCAAAACCAGTTGGCCGGATCCCGCCGGATCGCCGCTTCAAACGAGCGGTTAATATCCGTGGTGATCGCCGCGATTGGCCGCGCATGCCCATTTTCGTGGGTTGGGATTTCATCACCGACTTCGAGACTCCATTGGGCCAGTCCCTTCCGGAAGCAAAAACCGGTAAACAATTTGCAGTCGTACCGCAGCGCAAAAACGGCTGGCGCAGTGTTGGTGGAACATTCCTTGCCGAAAAAGGGCACCCAAACACCGCTTTTTCCGGTGTGTTGATCTACGAGCAGCCCGAGCAGAATCCCCGGTTTGGACATGGCTGCCTTTAGCGCGTTGGCTTCCGTGCGGCGCTCGAACAAAAGAGATTTGGACTGCTTTCGTAGTTGCAGCAGCAGATCATTCAGTCCCGCCGGCTGGATCGCGCGGTAGGTGCTCGCCGCTTGGAGCCCGGGCATACTTTCGGCGAACCGCGGGTAAAGTTCAAAATTTCCAAAGTGGCCGATCGCAACCACGCGAGTGGGCGGATGCTTTGCGAATGGCTCGGGATACATCCGCTCTGCCCCCACGATCTCCAGGTGCGGGCGCAATTGCTCGAAACTCATCGCGGCGGTCTTGATCGCGCACAAGTAACTTTCGCCAAGCCGCCGAAAATTCTCGCGGGCGATTGCACCGATGTCTGCAGGTGACTTCTCCTTTTCGAAACAGATCCTGAGATTGTTCAGGGCTACATTTCGGTGGCGCGCATCCAGCCAATACGCGAGAGCACCGGCGTTGCGTCCGATCCGCGCCACGCGCCGCAACGGCATCGCCTGAAGAATTCTAACAAGTGCCAATGCGATCCAATAGATGAGGCGATTCATGCTCACTTAAAACAAATCTGCCGGACGCAATCCTGAAAATCCTTCGCGCCCGCCAGAATCTTGATTTCAACGCGCATGAAATAAATCGGCAGGTCGCGCCGATCGATCTTCGGAAAGCGGACCGCGTCCTTTTGCGTTGTGATGATCGCAATTGCCTGCCGCTTTTTGCTGCGGTTTACCGCATTGAGGATTTCCTGTTGGGTGAAGCGGTGATGGTCTGCATAGCGCTTTGAGTAAACCAGTTCAGCGCCTTGCTCGACCAGGCTCTGCTCGAAGCTTTCCGGCTGTGCGATGCCGCTCAGAGCCGCCACCTTGATGCCCCGAATGAAGTCCAATCCTTTGCGTTCGCCCGTGAACACGTCCTCAAAATACAATGGGTGATGCACGCATTCGATTACTCCTGCGGATGGGTTGAGTTGCGCGATTCGCGAGCGCAAGCGACTGACGCTGCCATTGCATTTTGTGATAAAGATGGTACTCGCGCGGGCCAAATGTGATGGCGGCTCGCGCAATACGCCGCGGGGCAACAAATGTTCGTTGCCGAAAGGTAGTTGGCAGTCCACGAGCACGATATCGCGCCGTCGGCCGGCCAGCTTCCAATATTGAAAGCCATCGTCCAGCAGAAGCGTGTCGCAGCCGAATTTCTCGATCGCGTAGCGCCCTGCTTTCACACGGTCCTTGTCTACCAGCACGATCACGTCCTTCAAATTCGAGGCGAGCATATAAGGTTCATCGCCTGCGGTTTCCGAATCCAGCAGCAGCGATTTGCCATCTGACACAATCCGCGGCGGCGTGCGATCTTCGCGCAGCAACATTTTGTCGACGAGCCGCTTCATAAGCGGCGGCGGTTTCGACCGATACCCTCGGGACAAGATAGCCACCGTACGGCCCTGGTCCTGCAATTCGCGGGCGAATTTTTCCACGACTGGCGTTTTGCCGGTGCCGCCCACGGTCAGATTTCCAATCGCGATGACCTGTACGCCGATCGTGTAATCGCGCAGCAGCCACAAATCATAGAGGAACCGCCGCACCTTGATGGCGACGTGAAATATTTTCGAGAGCAGAAAAAGGCCAAACCGAACGACGGCCGCTTTTTTATCGCGCCGCTGCCCGGTAATGACTTCCAGGACGAAGGTCTCGACCGTCTCCGTCCAAACGCGAATCTGCTCACGCATCAACGCCGCGATTTAGCCAAATCACTCCCGGCAACGCGAAACTTAATCGCGCGCGACCCAATCCAGAATTGATTTTTGCACGTGCAGGCGGTTTTCAGCCTGATCAAAAATCGTTTGCGCATGCGCCTCGAACGTGGCTTCGTCGATTTCTTTGCCGCGATACGCTGGTAGACAATGCATCACCAAAGCATCCGGTTTGGCCAGACGCACGAGCGCCTGGTTGACCTGAAAACCGCCAAGTACTCGGATCCGCTCAGCGGATTCGGACTCTCTGCCCATCGAAACCCACACGTCGGTATACAGCAGGTCCGCGCCCGTCGCCGCAACTTGTAAATCCTCGGTGCACCAAATTTTTCCGCCGGCATGCGCCAGGACCTCGGCGGGTGGCTGATATGCCTTTGGCGCGGCGATTCGCAACTCGAAGCCGAGTTTGGCCGCCGCAAAAATCCATGAGCGCGGCACGTTGCACGCGCCGTCGCCAATAAAGGCAACGACTTTCCCCGCTATTGAACCGCGTTTCTCCTCGAAAGTAAAAATATCGCAAATGATCTGGCAGGGATGTTCGTCATCCGTAAGCGCGTTGATGGTAGGCAGGCCGGAGAACCTGGCGAACTCTTCCACGTCCGACTGCGCAAACGTGCGGATGATCGCCCCATGAATCATTCGCCCCAGCACGCGCGCGGTATCTTTGATTGGTTCACCGCGCCCGAGTTGAATATCATTAGCGTTTAGAAACAGCGTCTGCCCACCGAGTTCGCGGACACCGACTTCAAAGGATACCCGCGTCCGCGTGGAGGATTTGGAAAACATCAGCGCCCAGATCTGGTTAGCCAGCGGCTTATGTTGGCTGTCCCCACGCTCGCGCTTGAACACCTTGGCGTTCTCAAGAATCGTCAGAATTTCTTTTCGGCCTAGCGCTTCTATGCTCAGCAGATGCTTCATACCAGCCTCTTCACCACCGATTCAATGATCTGCAAACCTTCATCGGCTTCGCTTTGGCGCAGATTTAATGGCGGCAGCAATCGGATCACGTTATTTCCGGCTGGAATGCCGAGCAGCCCCGCTTCGTGCAAGCGGTTGGTGAGTTGAATCGACGCTGCCTTGTCGCTCCCGCTCAACGCCGGAATTTTTTCCACCAGTTCCAACCCAAGCATGAAGCCCAGTCCGCGAGCGCTCTTTATGACGCCGGAATATTTTTGCGCCAAAGCTGCCAGTCCATTCTTCATGTGTTCCCCTAGGTCCCGTACGTTTTCAGCTAAATCATCCCGCTCGATCACTTCCAGCACCTTCAACGCGACGGCGCAACCCAGCGGCGTTCCACCAAAAGTGCTCGCATGCGTGCCGGGCCCAAGTAAGTCCGCGTACGGCTCGCGGACCCAAAATGCCCCGATCGGAAACCCGCCGCCGAGCGATTTTGCCATCGAAACCGCGTCCGGCAGGAAATGCGGCCTGCCTTCCAGGATGCGATGATAGCTATGGAATCGCCCACTCCGGAAATGCCCGCACTGCACCTCATCCATCATCAATAGCAGTTTCTTCTCGTTACATAGTTCTCGCAGGCCAAGCAAGTATTCCGGCGTCGCGGGACTGACGCCGCCTTCGCCCTGAATCCCTTCGATCAGAATTGCCGCAGTGGCCGGCGAAATTGCCTCACGCATCGCGCGCAAATCGTTGTACGGGACATGACGAAATCCCGGAACGCTCGGTTCGAATCCCTTCTTAACTTTCTCCTGACCTGTGGCCGCAATCCCCGCCAGCGTCCGCCCATGAAATGAGTTGATCGCCGTAATCACTTCGAAGCGCCCCTGATCATGCCCAAACTTGCGCGCGAGCTTGAACAGTCCTTCGTTCGCTTCAGCCCCACTATTGCTGAAAAATGCTTTGCCCGGGCCAATTAATTTTACCAGCGCCTCGGCCAGGCGGCCTTGCAACTCATGATAGTAGAGGTTTGAGACGTGAACCAAGGTACGCGATTGCTCGACGAGCGCCTCGGTAATTTCCGGGTTGGCATGTCCTAGCGCGCAGACTGCGATGCCGCCGCCGAGGTCCAGATAACGCCGGCCCGCCACGTCATATACGT
>DATENK010000541.1:0-5429 GCA_035275085.1 Verrucomicrobiia bacterium
GTGACAGCGCATCTTTGTAATTTGCCGCCGTCGAGCGCACCTGGAAGTGATAGAGCGTGTGCGACTGCAAATTGCTCAGCGCCATCGAGTGGATGTTCACAAGTGCCGGGACATAATTTGTGAACACATAAGGGGGGTAATCTGCCACATACGCGACTTCGCTGTCGCTGGGCACATCGGTCGTCCACGCAATCGTCACCTGATTTGAACCGCGCGCCGATTCGCCGATTGTTGGTTCAGACACAAATTGCACTGTCGGACGCGCCGCGCTGCCGGCGCTTTCCTCCTCCATCAGCGTGCCCGCGAGATCCGCGCCTCCGAGCGGAGAGCCGTTCACATATGCTTGCCCGTAAGGAAATGGATCAGTTCGGTTAACATTAGCCACTGTAAAAACGCCGCCGCCGTCCCTGGTCACTTCCACGTAATAGTTTTGTCCTGGTGTCAACGGGCATTCGCCGGGGGGCCACGTCACCAGCATTTCAGGATCAGCGCCCGGTCGAGCGGGCCGCCCGCGTTTGGGGCTGCCGACAGCAGCGCCGCCGGGTCCATTTTGATAAACGCGCACGACGTAAAGCGGATCGGTGGGATCCGCCAGCCAGAACGCAGCGCTGATTAAGTTCACGCCGCGCGCGACAAACGTTTGGCCGACGCTGGAACCATCGACGTGCGTCCCGCTTTGTCGCGTGTGTAAATCCGTTATCAGCCCATCATCATCAGACATGATGACAATTCCGAGGTCGCGGTCTGGATACGGCGTCACCGTCGAGCCGTTTCCCAAATACAGCCAGCCACCGGGCATCGGATCAGAAAAGTCGGGCCGGGGATCCATTTGCGACAACACTGCGCCGCCCCCAGACGAACGAATCTTCATGTAATAAGTTTGCCCCTTGACCGTTGGCATCTCCCCGTAGCTATAGATGACGCGAATATCCAAATCTTTGGGCAATGTCCGCGATACGCCAATCTGGGTTCCGGTCGGCCCTCCATTGTGAATCGTCAGCGTCAGCGTCGGGCTCCCTGTGACCAGCGGGTTCCGCAGGTAAAGCATGGTGACCGGCCCAGTCGCCACAAACGTTTGCCCGAATTCCTGGTAGCTCGTGGAATCCCAGAATGCCGGGTACCCCCACATCGTTGCGCTGAGCCGCAAATCGGCGTCCTCCGAATTCCCTGACTCGGGCACCGCCACACCGAAACTGAATGCCGACCGCCACCAGACATCCCATGAAGCTACGGTGTACGCGCCGACTGGCAAATTTGGCATTTGAAACGCGCCATACACATCCGTCGCGGCTCGCCCTCCAAGGGCCGAACTATTCGCAGCGTTCGCGTTTACACCATATTCGTAATAGCCGACGCCCGGCGGATTGGTCGAATACCGCGCATACCAATTCCGGTCCCGCACATGCCCGACCAAGGTCCCGCAAAATGCGTCTCCAAGCGTGAGAAACAAGCATAGGCATATGGATGTCCAGCGGGTCATGACATTTGAATGGCGTCATTATAGCTGATTTGCGGACAAAAGAACAGGTTCCCGATTGCGGTTTACCGGATTGCGCCTCTGTGCGAAACTTTGCTTAGACCGTGCATCGCCATGTTTATGAACTGCTCGACCGCATCAGGCGCACGAAGTCGCTGGGCGAAATCTATGACGCAGCGCTTGACTCGATTTTGACGGCGATCGGATGCGACCGCGCATCGATTCTCTTGTTCGATGACGCCGGAGTAATGCGGTTTGTGGCATGGAAGGGGCTTTCGGACGGTTACCGAAAGGCCGTGGAGGGTCATTCGCCCTGGACCATCGATACCAAAGATCCCCAGCCAATAAGTATGTCAGACATCCGGTCCGTCGATTTAGAGACGAACCTCCGAAAGGTGATCCAAGCGGAGGGAATCCACGCGTTGGCCTTCATCCCGCTGATTTTCGGCGGCGCGCTCGTGGGGAAATTCATGATTTATTATGACGCGCCTCATAAAATTACGCGCGATGAGTTGGCCTTGGCGCAAGCCATTGGCGCGGAGTCAGCCTTCGGCATTGAACGGCAGCGCGGCCAGGAAGCTTTGCGGGAAAGCGAGTCGCGCAAGAGTGCCATTCTGAATTCCGCGCTGGATTGTATCATTACTATCGACCACGAGGGCAAAATTCTCGAAGCCAATCAGGCTTTCGAGCGGACGTTTGGATATTCTCGCCCGGAGGTGCTTGGCAAATCGATGGCAGAGCTGATTATTCCGGAGCGATACCGGGAGGCGCATCATCGAGGGCTCGCAGGCTATCTTGCGACTGGCCGGGGCGCCGTCCTGGGGCGTCGTATTGAAATTTCGGCGATTCGACGGGACGGGCACGAATTCCCGGTTGAACTGGGGATCGTTGCGATTCCGCGAGAGGGACGGCCTTTATTCACCGGCACGTTGCGCGATATCACAGAACGGAAGCGCAGCGAGGCTGCGGTGCGGGAGAGCCGCGAGCAACTCCAATTGATTAGCGATTCAGTTCCCGCTCTCATTTGTTATGTCGATAATGAGCGGCGGTATCAAATGTCGAATCGCGCGCACACGACGTGGCTCGGACTTGCGCGCGAAGACATTATAGGGCGGCACATGTGGCAAGTGGTCGGTGACGAAGCATGGCGAGTGATTCAGCCCCATGTCGAAGCGGCGCTGGCGGGTCAGCCGGTTGAGTTTGAAACGGAGGCGAAATACCAGCGTGGCGAGCCACGCTGGGTCCATGTCGTCTACATTCCGCATCGTGACACCGCAGGGAGAGTTCTCGGGCTTGTAGTCATGGTTACCGACATAACTGAGCGCAAACGGGCGCAGGAGACCCTCGAGCGAATGGTGGCGGCGCGGACGGCGTCACTCGATGAAAGTCTCAAGTCACTCGAGACGCTGCTCTACACGATTGCGCACGACCTAAGGGCGCCGAATCGCGCGATGCAAGGCTTTGCCCAGTTGCTTACGCAGGGGTATGCGGACAAATTGGACGACGAAGGACGGTTCTTTCTGGAGCGTATTTCGCAGGGGGCTTTGCGCAACGAGCGCTTGATTCGCGATTTGCTGGAATTTGGCCGCCTGGTTCATGCAGAGGTACCGTGCCAACTCATGAATCCGCAGCCGGCGATCGCTGCAGCATTGACCGCGCTGGACCCCGAACTCAAACGCAGCCAGACGGCAGTGGAGGTAACGCCACAATGGCCAGAAGTTTGGGCCAACGACTCCGCACTCGGGCACGTGCTCACGAATCTGGTATCCAACGCCATCAAGTATGTAAAACCAAACACCCAACCGTCGGTGCGAATCTTTCCTGAAGTTGTGCCATCCACTCGTCGAGTGCGGATTTGCGTGCAGGACAATGGTATTGGAGTCGCGCCGGAACAGCACGAACGCATCTTTGAGCCTTTTCAACGGGCTGCGACGGGGAAGTACGAAGGCACCGGAATGGGCCTGGCCATTGTGCGCAAAGCCGCCGAACGGATGGGCGGGAGCTCAGGGGTCAAGTCCAAAATCGGCGATGGCAGTTGTTTCTGGGTTGAATTATTGTCCACGACTCCTTCAAGCTACGGCGCGACAAACGCGTAACGCAGCAATCGTGGCGGAGCACATCGTATTACACGTCGAAGACAGTCTGGACGATCGCTATTTGTTCCAGCGCGCGGCCGAAGTCGCAGGGGTCAACTTTGCCGTGTACGCCGTCGAGCATGGTCAGGAAGCCGTTGATTACCTGGCAGGCACCGGCAAGTACACGCGCCGCGAACAATTTCCTCTGCCCGGTTTGCTTTTACTCGATTTGAAAATGCCCGTTATGGACGGCTTTGAACTCCTTGAATGGCTCCGCAAGCATCGGTTGAAGGACTTGCCCGCCGTGGTATTCACCTCGTCCTACCAGCACGTTGACGTGAAGCGAGGGTATGAGGAAGGGGCGATCGCATTTGTAACGAAGCCTGGGATGCTCGATGAACTCGTTTGCATCGCCAGGGCGCTGGATCGATGCTTCACGGCCAAAGGCGTAAATTGTTCAGCGCTGGAAACTCTCCCACAGTTCAAGCGAGCCTGAGCTTCCAGCGCCGAATGAAAGCCTTTCCGCGAACGCAGGGGCGGAAAGGACTTAACGGCTTCGAATCGCCGCGAATACCGCCCTCCTTACTTCCATAAATCGTTGAGTTCTCAAGATCCTACTTGAACGAGCAACATTATCGGTGCAACCGTACCCATACCATAGGGTGATTTACCCGCCCCTTCCAACGATGTTTGGCGAGGTAGTTTGCCATTAATAACGATGCGGGTGATTCGTGGCCCGCCGCAAGAGCCTTTTGCCGTGTGGCGGGATTGTTCCTACCTGCTGACTCCCGAGAAAGTGCGATGTTAGCGAATGCAGAACGTCCCGGAACCGACTGTGCGCGCCCTTCGCAAAGGGCAACATTGGAATATGGCCGACCAACAATTGCGCATTTACCATGTCGGAATTCGGCTCGTCGAGTTTCGCGTATTGAAAGTCAAACCCGAGATGGCCCGCCCAAAACTTGGCCGCAGCAGCCTCGAAACAATTGCGTCCGTCCAGAATTACCTCCAGAAGCATCAAGCCGTCTTAGGCCAGGAGTGAGCTGACTTCCTCGACTCGCGCTTTTTGGCTACCTTCGAAAAAAAACTATCCCATTATTCCTCTTGAGCGTATGATTCTTGAGTCTGCATCCCGCCAATGCCGGCTTCAGTGATCGGGCGAGACGTTTCTGTCGCGCCGATCGACGGACTGAGAACAGCATGGCGACAATGACAGGATTGGCATGAAGATCGCGAGAATATTCGACCAGGACGCCGACACATTCGCGGTGGAATACGACAACTCCGTGGGAAAGAAGCACACCATGCGTTTGGAGGCGACCACCTATGAAAATGCCATTCGTGAGGCAAAAGCATTTCTCGGAATCGACGCCGCAAACACTGACGCCGACGGAGCAGTCTGGCAGGTCGAATAGTCACCCTTATGCGAAAACGATTCCTCACTCGTGACGCCCCCGCACCACCAGATTGGCTGGACATCCAAAGCTCAGCCGAGGCGGAGGTAACATCCGAAGATGCGAACTTTCCGCTGGAATCGGCGCTGGCGATCCACCCCGGATCCGGGTGGAGAGCGGGCGAAGCCGGGACGCAAACCATTCGGTTGCGGTTCGATCATCCCTTGAGCGTGCGGCGGATTCATCTGGAATTCCGGGAAGAGCAACATGAGCGCACGCAGGAATTTGTTCTGTCCTGGTCAGACTATCCCGGAAAAACGTCTCGCGATATCCTTCGCCAGCAATTCAACTTCAACTCATCCGCAACGCGTGAGATCGAACATTACAGCGTACAACTCGATGCCGTCAGCATACTCGAGCTGCGGATGACGCCCGACCTGTCTCGGCCGGATGCGCTGGCGACCTTGCGCCGGCTGCAAATCG
>DATENK010000542.1:0-2886 GCA_035275085.1 Verrucomicrobiia bacterium
GAAGATTATTACGAGCGGCGGCTCGCGTTCCTGCCCGAAGACAAGCGTGATGCCGTTCGCTCGATCGTCGAGCAATACGACGACATCGAAAAGTCGATCCGCGATCGCGAGCTCGAAGATGGCCAGCCCATCACCGAGGCCGAGCGTGCACGCTTGCGCAAAATCCGGGAAGAACGCTCGCAACAACTCGACGCCACGCTCAGCCCGGACGAAAAGCAATGGTACGACCTTTGGATGTCGCCCTCTGCCAATGCGGTGCGTTACTCGATGTATGGGATGGAGGCCACGGAGCAGGAATTTCTGGCCGTCTACCAATTGCGCCGCGCGTTCGATGATCAATGGAATCCGGATGAGATCGATTGGAATAATGACCAGATGGTGAACGGCTATCAGCAGGCGCATGCGGATTTGGAAGCGCAAGTTCGCCAGCAGCTCGGTGAAGATCGCTATGTTCAATACAGACGCGGCAACGATCCCGCCTATCATCATTTAAACGCCGCCGTTTCCCGCTATAACCTGCCCCGGACCAAGGCCAATGAAGCTTACGATGTCCGCCTGACCGTTCAGCAAATGAGCGCGCAGATCCAAGCCGATCCCGGGCTGACGCAAGCGCAAAAAGACGAAGCCGCAACCGCCGTCCAATCCGAAGGTGATCTCGCTCTCCGACAACTACTCGGCAACGCTGCCTTCCGCTATTTCAAGCAACGCAGCAATTAGGCCGGCGAAGCTCGTTACACGACGCCATTCCCATTATTGCCGATCGCTTCCACCGGGCAGCCTTCCATCGCTTCCTTGCATTGCTTTTCCTCGTCGTCGCCGCCCGGTTGTTTGTACACGAACGAATACCCGCCATCGTCGTTGCGCGTGAAATTACTCGGCGCAGTCTCCCGGCACAGATCGCAATCGATGCATTGATTGTCGACGTAATACTTACCCGTGACGTTGTCGGGGTACTTGTTCGCGATATCAGCCATAAGCTACTCGGCAAAGAATGTGCGATGAAACACCGAAGAATCAAGCCGATTCACCACCTAAGCCACCGAGAACCACGAAGAGAATCGAGAAAGCGGGTAAATTCTTTCTCCGTGTTCTCCGTCCCTCCGTGGTAAACCTTCCCTGTGCGCAAAACCAAAATCATCGCCACGCTCGGCCCGGCCACCGAATCGCCTGAGACCCTCGCCCGCCTGCTCGAAGCTGGCATGAACGTCGCTCGCCTGAACATGTCCCATGCGCAGCATCCGTGGGTGCGCGACGTCGTTAAACATCTCCGCGGCGCCGCCGCCGAGCGCGGCCGCACCATCGGCATCCTCCTCGATACCCAGGGCCCCGCCATTCGCACGGGCGAACTTCCCGTTCCGCTCGACCTTAAGCCTGGCGAAAAATTCACGCTTACGGTCCGCGGCGCAAAGAGCGAGGAAATCCATTCCGTCGACGTAAACTACGAAAATTTCGTCAACGACATCCAACTCGGCGACGTCGTGCTCATCGACAACGGGCAGATTCGCATGAAGGTCCTCGCCAAGGACAAGAACAAGGTCCAATGCGAAGTCCTCACCCCAGGCAAGCTGGGCAGCCGCCGGCACATCAATCTTCCGGGCGTCAAAGTCAGTCTTCCCGCCCTCACGGCCAAAGATCGCGCCGACCTCGCGCTCGGCCGCGAGTTGAACGTCGATTACGTCGCGCTCTCCTTCGTCCGCGAAGCCAGGGACATCGAGGAACTCCGCGGCATCGTCGATTCATGGCCGCGCAAACCCTTGATCATCGCGAAAGTTGAGGACCAGCAAGCCGTCGAACATTTCGACGAAATCGCCAACGCGGCTGACGGCATCATGGTGGCCCGCGGCGATCTCGGTATCGAAGTCCCTTTCGAAGAACTTCCCATCATCCAGCGCCGCATGGTCAAGACCTGTCTGCGCATCGGCAAACCGGTTATTGTCGCCACCCACATGCTTGAAAGCATGATCTCCAGTCCCATGCCCACGCGCGCCGAAGTCACGGACGTCGCTAACGCCGTTTTCGAGCAAGCCGACGCCATCATGCTCAGCGGCGAAACCAGTGTGGGCCAATATCCCGTCGCCTGCGTGGAAGTTTTCGATCGCATCGCTGCCCGCATTGAACGCAGCGGCGGGATGCGGTATCACGAAGAGGCCGAATTGCAAAATCCGCGCTCAAAACTCGCCAAGAGCGCCGTCGTGATGGCCAACGAACTTCGTGCCGACGCCATGATCCTCCTCACCACTACCGGCAAGATGGGCCGTTACATCGCATGGATGCGCCCCCGCCATTCCACAGTGTACGCCCTGTGTCCCAGCGAGGACGTCGCGAAATCATTGACGCTGATTTGGAGCCTTCAACCGCTGGTCATTCCGTTTACTCCAAACGATCCGGAAAAAAACATCGATACCGGCCTCAACTTCCTTCGTGCCAAGGGCCTCATCCAAAAGGGCCAAACCGTCGTTATCGTCTCCTCCATCATCTCCGGCCAAACCCCTGCCGACGCGGTGCAGATGCGCGTGCTGGACTGACGGCAGGAAGGTAAAAAAGCGGGTCGACCGCGAGGGTCGACCCGCCAGGTTAGAGTTTGGCAGTAGTTTACCGCAACTCTCCAAACTTTTCTTATGGCAGGATGTGCAGGTCCGGGGCGACGTTCTTGTCGCATTGCGGAGGCTGATCCACCTGGCCGATGGTATAAGCGCCACCCGCCGGGCAGTTAGGCTTCTTCGTGATGTACTTGTCAGCGCCGAAGAGTTCGCCGTCCGGAGGAACGTCAGTACCGGTCTTTTTGTTTTCCAGCGCCCACGTCGACTTCGCACCTTCAATCTGTTTCATATTGGCGATGCAAGCATTGCGTTGGGACGCCGTACGGGCTTTGACGAAGTTGGGAAT
>DATENK010000543.1:0-4986 GCA_035275085.1 Verrucomicrobiia bacterium
TTTTCTTCCAGATCAATTAAGCGAAGCAAACGGTCAATTCGTTCCTCCAATTGAGAACCCGGCACGCCATAGGCGCCGGCGAAGAAGCGAAAATTTTCCAGGACCGTCAGGTCGCGGTACAGACTGAAGCTTTGAGCGACATAACCGAACTTGGTGCGCACCTTTTGCCGCTCTTTCCATGTGTCGACTCCTTCGATGGTCGCATTTCCGCCGGTGGGATGCGTGAGCCCGCATAACATTCGCATGGTGGTCGTTTTGCCGGCTCCATTCGGTCCGAGAAAACCAAAAATCGTGCCCGCCTCGATTGTCAAAGAGAGGTCCTGCACGGCATGAACGTCCCCGTAACTTTTGCTCAAATGACGAAGCGCGATGACCGGATCATTCATTTCGATCTTTTATTGCGGTGCTGATTTAAATTTGCAACCATGGCTCATTAACCAACAGGTTATCTGTCATGAACGTTGAAACTATTGTACGAATTCGATGCCTGCCCCCGGGCTTGGTTGTCTCGGCCGGTGTTCTCTGCTTGATGTTGATCGCCGGCCCTAGAAGCGCGTGCGCCGATCCTGTCTCCGAACTCGCCTCGTTCTCAATTTTCGACAAAGTCGATCTGGCGCAACTGGCAAAGAGCGACGTGAAAACAGCGCACGGCCCGCCGATGAAGAATTCGCGTTTTCTCGCCGTCCAGAGTTGCTATGTCGTCCCAGGCTCCCCTGCGCAACAAATGGAGGCGTTGCGGCGCTGGAATCCCTCGAAATATCGTGAACTGAAGGTGTTCCTGCACTCTGATCTCTCGTCAAACCCGACGCCGGCCAGTTTTCAGAGATTGAAAGACGCGCCCGGCAACGCCTCTGTGCGTTCGTTTGTGACCGCGACCGAAAAACTCAGTCCGGAGCTCCAGATCAGTAAAGAGGAGGCAAAGCGGTTTTCTGCTGCAGCTGGAGGAGGCGGCGTTATGCCTCCGGGTGTCCTGGCGTTCTGGGCAGATGTGTTGACTGCACGAACGAAGAGCTTTGTGTCCGGAGGAATGGCGGCTCAGGCGCCGTACGATCATGCTGGTCCTTCTATTCGTGCAAGTGATGAAGTGAATGGATTATTGCGCGACCAGGGAAAGATTCGCCAGCAGTTCGCGGGACTGCTTGGAGCCACGGGTATCGGACGCGGCGCTGGTTCGCTGTCAGCCGAACTCTATTGGGAACTTCTTGACGCTGATGACCACGGCGTGGTGACTTTGGGCGCCTCATACAGCCGTGGCGGAGCCGGCGGTTATCAATCCGCCGACGTCCTTTATTATGCCAGCGGCGGTTACTATGTCGCTCTCACACTCCATCAGTTATGGCCGGTCACGGTCGACGGGAAACCTTCTACGCTCGTTTGGCGCGGCGACATGATCTCATCCGCCAGCCTGGGATCGCTCCGCGGTGTGGAACGGCTAGGTTCGGAATCAGTGATGATGAAGAATATCACGAAAGCTGTTACGCTCTTTCGCCGTGAGACCGGGGGACGGTAAAGAATGAAGATGTCGGAGTCGCAATCGCGCGTCTTGATCTTAGCCGCGCTGATTTTCTTTGTCAGGACGGGACTTTCCCAGGACAGCAATGGTTTCTGGCCTTTGTCCGGCGAGTTCTCCGGTGAAATCACGTACGTAGGCGAAGGTAATGTCGAACGCGGCGGCAAACATGTTAATGATTTTGATGAGATTGAGTCGGATATCCGCGTCGTATTAACGCCCCGGATGAAACTTGGCGTGCTACGACTTGGCGCGGAATGGGAGCGATTCTCATTTGGGCTACCAGATAACGCCCCTCTGCCCAATACATTGCAGTCTTTCAGCACAATCATCGGACTCGATACGCAGTTGTCCGATTCCATTTTAATCAGAGCGCAAACTCAGCCTGGCCTGTATAATTCAGGCCTCGGTCATTTGTTTTGGGACGATTTCAATATGCCTTTCGTCATCGGCGGCACGTACATTTTCAGTCCGAACGTGCAGCTTATCCTCGGTGTAAGCGTCGATGTCGAACGAAAGTATCCAGTGATTCCTGCCGCAGGTCTTCGGTGGAAACTCGGGCCACAGTGGTTGCTGGATGCAGTCATGCCAACGCCGCGCCTCCAATACGAACTAAACCGTAATGTGTCCCTTTATGCAGGCGCGACTATCACAGAAGCGACCTTCCGGACCGACGACGCGTTTGGTGACACGCACGGAATGCCGAAGCTCAACCATGCGGTCGTAACGTATAGCGATATTCGGACCGGGGCTGGCTTTGACTGGAAGATTTCGCCGGTCCTCACGTTCACCGCCGAGGCCGGTTATCAGCCTTACAGACAGTTTGATTTCTACCGCGCTGACATCCGCTATCACCAGGATGGCGGCGCTCCGTACGGGACGTTTTCGTTGCACGGCACATTTTGACTGTAGTCGGCATCGTTGACGCCGGCCCGGGCTCACCGACCGCGGCTACAACTTCAGCGCAGAGTCCGATCGAGCGCACCGATCTTTCGCGTTTCCGGCCAGCGCCATCCGACGCCCAGTACGACAAGAATCGTTCCGATCCCGCCTGCAACAACGGAAATGACCGGGCCAAATAGCGCAGCGGTCAATCCCGATTCCAGCGCGCCGAATTCGTTCGAGGTGCCGATGAAAATGTTGTTCACTGATGAGACGCGTCCGCGCATTTCATCAGGCGTAATCAGTTGCACAATCGAGCCGCGGATGATCACACTCACGCTGTCGAAGGCTCCAAGAAGAAAAAGCACGCCGAGCGATAACCAGAATACTTTCGACAAACCGAACACGATTGTGGCGACGCCGAACCCGGTCACACACCAAAGCAACGTTCTGCCGGCGTGTTTCATCGGCGGCAGATGCGCAATGAGCAGCGCCATCACAAAAGCCCCGACTGCCGGCATCGCGCGCATCCAGCCGAGACCCACCGGGCCGCAGTGAAGGATTTGATCTGCAAAGATCGGCATCAACGCCGTCGCACCGCCCAGCAGGACGGCAAACAAATCCAGGGTAATTGTGGCGAGGATTACGTTCCTGCTAAACACAAATCGCAGCCCGGCCATGAGACTCTTCCATGTGCTCGCGTCGCTCTGGTCTCTTTTTTGCGAGCTGCGGCGAATGACTAGGACCAGCAGGAAAAATGCGAACGCGCAGAGCGCATCCAGCAAATACACGAACGAAAACCCGACGTACGCGACTAGCAACCCGCTTAAAGCCGGACCAACCACAGCTCCGATTTGAAAAATGCTGTTGTTCCAGGTGACGGCGTTCGCGAATGCGTCACGCGGAACCAAAGTCGGAAAAAACGAGCTGCGAGCAGCCCAGCTGAATGTGCGCGCCGATGCTCCGATGAAAAGAAGCAGGTAAATCAGCGGGACCGACGCGTCATCGAAATGAAATATTGGATTGTGCCGCTCGAATATCGACGCGATTGCCGCCAGAGCGTGATTGCCCGCGCGCAGCGGCGCGATCTGGGGAATGGAAAGATGTTTCCAGGAAACCAGAGCCAGGGCCAGCGACATGAGCGCGCTAAAAACCTGCGACCAAAGGATGATGTGTTTGCGGCTGAACCGATCCGCCAAATGGCCGGCTGGCAGCGAAAGCGTAACCACTGGGACGGCGATTGCCAGGCCAACAAGCCCGAGCGCAGTCGCTGAGTGGGTCCGGGCGTAAATCTCCCATTCCACCGCCACAGCGAGCATCAATCGCCCGGTAATCGACAGTAAATTCCCCGCTGTAAACAGAGTGAAGTCTCCGAAGCGGAAGGCAGCGTACGGGTCATGAGCCTTGGGCTCAGTCTCGATCGGCAGCGGCACGGCGCGCCGTTCAGGGTCAGGTGATCGATAAGAACCAGGATCAATGGGATGGGGCATGCTAAACGGTGCGGATCAAAAATGCACAAGAGTCTAGGTTGAGCAGGCTGCACAGCAACCCCTGTGCGCATGGCCGAGAACACTTACGAAGGGTCAAATTAACGCCCTTTTGCCCCACAGCGACCCGGCAAGAAATTCCCATGAAAGGCACGGATTTTTCTTCCATTTGAGCGGCCGACTCCCTAAACTCGGCGGCCTTAAGGCAAAATGGACAACATCATCGAGGCGAAAGAACTGCAGATTGAGCGCAAGCATTTCTATGTCGAGCTCCGGGAGAACGACCGCGGTAAATTCTTGCGTATCACTGAGGAAGCTCATGGGCGCCGGAACAGCATCATCGTGCCAAGCACAGGCATTGATGAGTTTACGGCGACCATTGCTGACGTTCTGACAAACGGCGAAACCGCGCCAGCTTAACTGCTGAACCCCCCAGGGTATTGGTAGGGACGCCGCGCTGCGGCGTCCGATCGGCGCAGCGCGCCGACCCTACTCGTTGACATTGTGAGACCCGAATTTAGTTTGGCGCTTCGTCATTTCAGCGGTCGCTGCCGCTGCTAATTATGGCCACAAAACGAAAAGCTAATCTTCGAAAACGGCTTCAACGCGCCCGGAAACCGGTCCGATTCAGATCGCGCAAGGCTTCCGCGGCCAAGAAAACGCGCGCAAGGCGTTACGTTTATTACTTCGGGGACGGGCACGCTGATGGAAAGGGCACGCAAAAACCGTTGCTCGGGGGCAAGGGCGCAAATCTCCATGAAATGACAAGGATCGGTCTGCCTGTCCCGCCGGGATTCACCATGACCACTGAGGTGTGCAGTTATTTTTACGATCACGATCGCGCGTATCCGGCGCAATTGGAGGCTCAAGTCGCGGCGGCTATGGCCAAGGTCGAAAAATCGACCGGCAAAAAGTTCGGCGACCAGGAGCGGCCTCTTCTGGTGTCCGTGCGCTCCGGCGCTCGCGATTCCATGCCCGGAATGATGGATACGATTCTCAATCTCGGCATGAACGATGAAGTGGTCGAGATCGTGGCGAAGAAAACCAAGAACAAGCGGTTTGCCTGGGATTCTTACCGGCGATTCCTTCAGATGTATGGCGACGTGG
>DATENK010000544.1:0-3967 GCA_035275085.1 Verrucomicrobiia bacterium
AGTCGTAGCCGGCAGCGTTGCTCACCAGTCGCGATCGGGTGCAATATCGGCAATAGCTCGCGCAACGATCGGTGACCAGGAAAAGCACGCGATCGGGATAGCGGTGCACCAGGCCAGGCACGGGCGAATGCTTATCTTCGCCGCAAGGGTCTTTCATTTCCCACGGTGCGACGTGCGTTTCCTCGATGCGCGGGACGACCTGCCGGCGAATCGGGCAATCGTCATTTGCCGGATCGATCAGGTTGAAAAAGTAGGGGGTGATCGCCAGGGCCAGCCGCCGGTTCGCCAGCGTAGTTCCCGCGTATTCCTCCGGGGTCAACGTAGGCATCAGCCGTTGAAGCTGCTCGAGGGTGGTAATCCGGTTCTGCAGTTGCCAGACCCAGCTATTCCATTGTTTGTCCGGCACATCGCTCCAAAACCCGCGCCCGGCGGAACGAAACTCCTTTAATTGCGCCAATCGCGCCGAGTCTGGGTCTCCGTCCACGGATTCCTCTGAAGATGACAAACTCATTTCGAGGCGAACTATAGGGTCGGTTACGGGGGTGTCAAGGGTGGGCAAAAAGCGCATGGAAAGGGACCTAAAGCGTGTTCACATCGGTAGGGGGCCGGGGGGGCGTCAGGAGGCGACAGGGTGACAGGTGGCCTGAAAACATTGCGCGAAAGTGGTGTGGTGAGGCCGACAGGTGAGCGACAGGTACGGCGCTTGGACCCGACAGGTCTTTCGCCTGAACTTACCCCTGCTCGCAGCGCATACAACGATGGGAAAGAATGGCCCCTCTGAAAGACCACATAGCGCCTATCAAAGATCCGCTGACCAACAACAGATAGGACGAGACCCAACCCCAATAGATCGCCGGTTCCTGCATGCGATGGATTACCGCCCCGCCGGGCAGCTCAATTCTGGCTTCGTGCAACGCCGGGCCCAGCAACCACCAGACGATCATCGAGGCCACGCAAAAAAGCAGTAAAACCAACAGAGCCCAGTGCCACGGCCGCCGCAGTCCAAATCGCCAATACTTGGAGCGCCACGATAAAAGTTCTTCTCTTTTTCTCATACCCGCGGAACGCGAACGATGGAACCATAGATCCGCCGGAGTGCAAAGCACCAATAACGAAGCTCCGCAGAGCAAAGAATATCCCAGCTCCAAGCTCCAAAAGCTGGCCATCTCGGAAACTTAATACTGGCGATTGAATAGGCTCGCCCGCAGAGTACCCTATCGTTTACAGGTGATGGCGGCGTCCAGCGATGCGCAACAGCTTTATGCCCGGTCTGAACACGCGACAACTTTGGTGGTCATTGCTACTTATTCTTTCCTGCCTAAGTAGAACGCCGACGCGCGCAGCTAGCGACGACCTCTGGGACATCAGCGGCGGAACGGTCGTCACCGCCAATAGCCCCTTAAATGCAGTGGGAGATTACGATGCCCGCGACATTTTTGGCGGCACGTTCGGTGCCCAACCCTTTCCGAGTGAGCGCGGGAACATCATCTTTTCGGATGCGCAGACAAACAGTTTTGTTCACTTCGTCGATTGGCGTACGCCTTCGCCAGTCATAGTCCGCTCGTTCAAGCTTTACGCTTATGGTGACGGCGCTAGCGGCAATAGGGAGTTCCAGACGTTTACGCTGAAGGCTAAGTCACCAGGCTCACCGACCTTTGATCTTACCTTGTTCACCTTTACGCCGACTCACCCCTATCGCTTTACCCAGGGCATCGATCGTTTCCTCCTTCAAGCTAATGTGCCGAAAACAGCTGCATCTGAGTTTCGCGTCGAGTTTGTTCAGTACCGGTTCGGGCCTCGAATCGCGGAAATAGATGGGTTCAGCGGGCCCTTGGCCACGGTTTACCCTGCCGTCGAGATCACATGGCCTTCTGAAACCAATGTTGCCTACCAAATCCAATGGACTTCGGAAGCGGTCAGTAACGTTTGGCTCGATTTGGGAATGCCCATCCCCGGTGATGGGACGACCAATACGCTTCTAGATTCCACGCGCAACGCATCGCAAAAATTTTACAGGATATTGACAGTCGAATGATTTGAAGTTTTAAGGAACAGGCGGTCGGCACCGCCGCGACTTTGTAATAGGAGTCCGTAGCCATCGGTGTCGTTCGACAAACAATTCTTTTGCGTCTCTGCGTCTCTGCGTAAAAATCCTTGAGCACCGGGGGTGCGCTGAATTTGCTCGCCTCGTGCCTGTCGCCAAATTAGAAAGGACACAATATGGGAGCATGGGGATCAGGTAGTTTTGACAATGATGACGCAGGCGATTGGGTTTGGGAGTTGGCCGACGCCGAAGACACTTCCATTCTGGAGAAAGCATTCTCGCGCGTCCTTGAAGCCGATGGGCTTTTGGAAGCTCCCGACTGCACCATTGGCCTCGCTGCTGCCGAGGTAGTGGCAGCGCTTCGTCAGTGCCCTGCTCCAAAACTGCCCGAAGAGGTTGCCACCTACGTGGCCCGCATTGACACTCCACCTTCAGCGGATTTGGTTTCGTCCGCATTGCGCGCGGTCGAGCGCATCAAGACGAAGTCCGAACTCAAGGAGCTATGGGAAGAGAGCGACAGTCGCGCGGAGTGGCATGAGGCAATTGCCGAGTTGGAAGGACGGTTGAGATGAGCCACCATCTATGAGCGAACCGATTGCGATGTTTGATAGTGATGACCCGGCCGTCCGGCAGGCGTATGAGGACGCGCAGCGGTCATTCAAATATTTATGGAGAGAGTTATCGTGGGAGCGACGGCGGATCGTACCCGCCCTGGACATGGCGATGATCAAATTGCCATTCACCGACGGCCCGCGAACGGACGGCAACGCCGAGTATGAGCAAATGTGGGTCGGTGACGTGGATTTTGATGGTGAGACGCTCTCCGGAGTGCTTGGCAATGCCCCGAACTGGCTGACTTCAGTCCAGCAAGGTGATGCGGTTCAAGCGCCGTTCTCGAGTCTTAAAGACTGGGTGATGACTGCGGATGGTCGCGCTTACGGCGGGTTTACCGTGAATTTGCTTCGCGCCGGTATGAACCGCCGGGAACGCAAACAACACGATGAACTTTGGGGCGTGGATTTCGGCGACCCGGCTGTCATTAAGGTCGAGCTTGATGGGGAGCGCGACCTGAGCGTCCCACCTGACCCGGACGTGCCAGGTTTTATTGACCATCCCATGTGCGTGAACATGGTTCCTAAGTATGACGCAGAGCTGGCGGGCGATCCGTCGGTTCTGCATGAGACCGATCAAGCCGGGTTGACATTGCTTCACCACGACGCGCTCGCGGGCAATCTAGGCATTATTAAGCTCATGGTCCGCCATGGTGCGGACATAACCAAAAGGACCCCATCCGGCCGCACCGCGGCTGACCTCGCGCGCGCCATTGGCTGGCCGGAAATTGCCGATTATCTGGATGGGCAAACGTCTTAGAATTATTTCATGAATTCGCTAACGGGACGCCGGCGTTCACGCCGCTTCAGCGTTACACCGTAAATAGGGGCCAGATGTTCGTTCTCCGTTAAACAGCAGACACGAGTCTGATTTGGCGTTTGCGGATCAGCATCCCAATTGGGACAGTCCCACTATGAAACTATGGCGGGATGAGAAGCGCCTGATGGTCCTACCGCTGCCAATTCAAAAGGGCGACATCCTGCTATTGGACAAGCAGGGGCACAATCAATGGCTGCTCACGCGCGTTGAGTGTCCGGGACGCCGGTTGCCTGACGACCACAGTCATTCTGCGAGCGATTAACTATGCCGAGTACGCTGCAGGGAACGACGGCTGGATTCATTGGTCAAGCCATGTCTGGCTTGACTCACCAATGGTGTTCCGGCAAAGACCGCCATGAATGTTTTCGAGTTAGCTTTTATCGGGGCGCCGCTTGTCGGCGCGGCTCTAGGGGTTCACTCCCACGCAGCAGTCGGCGTGGGTTCGGTTGTTGGTGGCTTAATTGGAGCCGCAGCGGGTTTGGTTCTCTAATT
>DATENK010000545.1:0-6378 GCA_035275085.1 Verrucomicrobiia bacterium
CTGGGTCCCAGGCAGTGATCGTCAGTTGGCGCGCTCCCTCAGGCCCGGCTAACGGACCAAAGCTCGCCTCATACCGCGCGCCGCTAATACGCGACGCAGCGCGCGTCTCAGGCCCTTCTTCGATTGCGCCATTGCCATCGATATCCGCCGCCACAAGCACTCCGTTTACAGCCTGATCGTCCGCAACATTCGCCGCGACAATGAACGGGACGCCCAGGGCCACTACCGCCTCATTGAGCGGCGAAAGCAACTCGATACTCGGCCCCGAGCCGTCCACCACTTCAACCGCGATGGAGGTGAACCCACGGTTATTCGCTTCATCCAAAGCTTCAACACGAATGGATCGTGGTCCCAGCGGGCCGCGCACGCGCATGGCAAAATCTCCAAGCACAGCCGTGAAGTTTGTGCCATTAGACACTGGAGCGTAAACGATCTCGCTCGTGCCATTACCATCGAGATCGAAAATGACGTTAACGTACGACACCGGAGAATTGTCCGTGACAACTCCGCGCACTCGCACGATCGATTCCAACGGTGCTGCCGTCCCGTCAAGCGGCGCGGTGATCTGGATTTGTGGCCGCGTGACGTCCAGAGGCCGCACATTTACCGGCATCGAGTTCGTCATCGCGTTACGCCAGATGTCGAACACAATGAGTGAAAGGGTGCGTGTCCCAACAGAACCGGTGACATTCGGAATCATTGCCTGGTAATGATACTCGTCCACCGGTTCTGCCAGCGTGAATTCAGCCGCGCCATCGCCATTTCGATCAAACCGTATCCACACGCTTTCAACCCGCGTTTCGTCATCGGCAGCAGCCACTTCAACGAACAGCGGGCGATCGAGCGACACACGCCCGTTGTATTGGGGCTCCGTGAACGATCCATAAGGCGCATACAGATCATCCGGGCTCGTCGCCCCCACCGCGATGTTGGCCTCCGCAATCGATCCGTTGCCTTCGATGTCATGCGCTTGCACGCGCAACACTCGCGTTCCCGCTAGACCTGTCACCGCAGGAAAACTCACTTGGTATTCGGATGCGCCGCCCGCGGCTCCCGTTTGCGAAGCAACGCGAATTTCGGCAGCCGAAATATTCGTATCACCGTTCACATCGAAAGTCGCTATCACGGTGTCGAGTGGAACATCATGATGAACCATCGCCGTGACGTTCAGCATCGCGCCGATCGGCACAGATTCGCTCGGAGCGGGCATGGTTATCTGTATCGTCGGTGTTTCGGTCCGCGGCGGGCTGGCGTCTTCAGGAGACGGTGACGTTTGGTGAATGTCCGGTAACGCGCCGTTGAGGAAGCGCAGGGAGTTTCCAACGAATGGCAAGGTTCGCCACAAATCCATCCGGATATATGCCCATTCGTTGAAACCGAGCGGATCAGTGCCATCCGAGTAGGACATGACGACGCCGGGTATCGGTGAGGTTGGAGCTATTCCTGGCGGTGGGGGGTCGATCCTGAAAACCTGCATACCAGGCGTGCTTGGATCGCCATCCGGGTAACCTTGGCAGGTCTCTCCTCCAACACCTAGCGCTTCTACTGAGGTTCGCAATTGATGCGAGTAGCTCATCAGGCTCCAGTAAACGTCGCCACGATACTCACAATCAGCGTCGTTGCCCCCATGCCGTAAACCCAGATTATGTCCCATTTCATGCATTAACGTTCGCCAGTGGCTTTCGCGATCGCCAATGATTCCCCATGATCCTCGACCTCGCGTCGCGACGCTCAAAATAATATCGTTGCCGGGCAGCGTGTGTTGGTTGGCCAGATCGTCCCCCGTCGCAGGGCCACGGACACCTATCTCGGATTCTCCGGTACTGCGCGGTAAGATGACGAATTGCGCTCCATCTTCTGGTACCGGATCAAAGCGAGGATTCTCAATGAGAAAACTCGTCGCGCCATCCTCTTCTGTAAATACGCCGCGAACTTGTCGAATCTGCCCTGCTCCCGTGCCGCTAACGACCATCACCCAATCCCCGGCCTCAGCTTTGACAAAGGTGGGTGCATTGGTACCCGTGGAGCTATTCGGCAACGTAAAACCATTTCCAAAAACACCGATCATGTTCAACGTCGTTTGCAGTGGTCCTGATTGCGCATATCCCCGGGCATCACTCCAATCCCCCATCACGCAATAATGAAACGCCAACTCTCGTGCGCGTTTATCGGTCGTCCCGAAATACAGATCTTTAACTTCGTGCAACGATCGCGACCGCAGCGTCGGCACGCCCGGATCGTGTGGCGCCCCAAAATAGATCACGTCGGGGTGTTGGCCATCGGCCATGCGGACGCGGTCGCCGCCCTGCAACAAAGCCAACGACGTCCCGGATAAATTCTGCGAAAAGGGATGCCCGCGCCGGTCGAACTCCGCACCTGCATCAACGTGAAGCGTGATGCCATCCGCCCCGTCCGGGTTATGAACGGGAGCGCGCGCAAAAGCATTAGTTAAACTCCTGAGTGCTCCCGGGTAAGGCTCATTCCGCCACCCCCCCGGATATCCATTGGTCCTTGGCGCGGTCCAATCGATCTCCAGGAAAATATCCTTATGTCTGACGTTCGCGCCAAAGTCCGACAATGCCAGATCGATAGTCCCATCGCGATCGATGTCGATCCCACCACCTTCGCGTTCCCAATGGTCAAGCAGACCATCATTGTCCGTATCCAAATGTGCCGCGCGAAGCACCATGGGACCGTTCGCGGTATCGGCCCAAAATCCAAGGTAGTGATCGCCCGGTGATGGCCGACTGTCTATGGTTTGCCGCGGCGAACCGGTGAGGCCCGCAGTCCCACGTCCCAGGCCACGCCAGACCTGTAAATAGGTAATGGTTTCACCACCAATAACGTCGCCAATCTGTGCTACGGGAAGAACACCGCGTGTATTCAGCACAACCACAGTTGGCGCTTGTAGCTCGCGTTCAACATCCACACGCGCCGTCCAAAGCCCTTCTTCGCCCGAAAAAAGCAGCGGCTTTGTAGGATCGACCGGGTTGGCCCTGCTGCCTCGGCTCGGTGTCCCTTTGAAGACCACAATGAAGCTGTCCCCGACAATGTTCCCGTCTCCGCCGACGTCGTGATGAATGACGCACGGCGATGTGTAAAGGTCCAGCTCGCTGAACGTAATTGGGTTTCCATCTTCATCGAGGGCCAAGGGCAGTCCGCAGCTTACGATACAATTGCTATTGGCCAATTCGGGGACGGATGGGTCTAAAATGTGCAGGAAAACACCGGCGCCGCCATCTGCGCGTTGGCCGACAAAAGCGATCGCCTTGCCGTCCCGGCTGAGCCCAGGCTTGCGGCTGAATCTTTGCCACCCGCCGGTCCCCACCGAATACAACACGCGGCGTGTCCCGGCTCCATCGTAACGAACATAGGGGCCCTCAAGCCCTTGGCTCGCGCTGTGTTCATCGCCTTCGTTCACCAAAACGGAATGATCGTTCGCGATCTCGATCCGCCCGCCGAAGCACGCGCCAACCACTCCTTCGCACTGCGAGGGCAATGGCCCCAATTGAGTCCATGAACCTGGAGTGCCGCGGATCAGAAAAATATCGGTGTCGTATCGATCAATCACAAAATGCGGCTCCGGGTCAGGCGCGGTGTGAAATTCTGAATAGTTTCCGGCAAATGCCACCGTGCCATCATCCGCCTGTGAACTCCAGGATTGCACGAAGTAGCCGCTGGTATCGGTGAGCCGCACCAAACCGCCGAGTCGCGGAAATACCGTTCCGTCGGAAAGAACCGTTACCGAGCCATTTCGGATAATGCCGCACTCGACCGACGAGAGTTGTCCGTTCACTGGCGACCAACTCACCACCATTGCGCTGGGACGCTGCGCCCATCCCTCCGGCATTGGCCGGTTCACAAGCGCGTTGAACGCCACCTGACCGGCGTCATTGATGGAAACGAACTCCGGTATGGCAAATTCCGTGAGATAAGCGTCTACCGTGAGCAGTTGGCAGGGTTGGCCACGATCGCCCAGGTTCTCGTACCACTCACCGTGGTTCGTCGCAATCGTATTGCCATCGCCCAGCGCGGCGCCCGGGCGGGCAATCACCTGAATGTCGTAAAACGGACTGCCCCCACCCAGCACCCCGGCCACCAGGCAGGCAGTCTGCAGCAGGATTAAAGAAAGTACACGCCGAATACTCATTGTCGCTACGTGGATTGGTGACCTTTTCAGATATTACCCAAAGCGTAAGACGAATGGCAAGAATGGACTTGCAGCCTTGATTGAATTAGGCGGCCTTCGCTACAGTCCATCTCGGTTATGAATGACAAGCAGAATCCTCCGCAAACGCGTCGCGATTTCATCAAAGCCACCGCCGGTGCTGCCGCGGTGGTCGGCGCCACGGGCATTTTGAAAACGCCCGTTTACGGCCAGCAACAAGCCCCCTCGGCGGGCCGCACCGTTGGCGCTAACGACCGGATTGGTGTCGCCTACATTGGCGTCGGCAACCAGGGCATGGCCCATGTGAAGCACGAGAAAGACAACGCAAAACAAAACAACATTGCCCAACTCGCGGTCTGCGACGTCTGGCAAAAGCGGCTGGATTCTGCGCGCAATTTTCTCGGGCTCACTGAAGCAGACACGTTCCGCGACCATCGCAAGTTACTGGAACGCAAAGACATTGATGCTGTGGTCATCGCGACCGTTGATAATTGGCATGCGCAAATCACGCTCGACGCGCTCGCGGCCGGCAAACACGTTTATTGCGAGAAGCCGATGACGCGTTATCTCGGCGAAGCCTTCGAGGTTTATGACGCCGTGAAAAAGAGCGGCAAAACCTATGTGGTCGGCTCTCAGGGCTCCATGGACGCCAAGTACCACAAGGCCGCCGAATGGATTCGCGCGGGCAAGATCGGCCCCTTGGTCTGGGGTCAAGGCTCGTATTGCCGTAATAATCCGCGCAACAGCGAATGGACGTACACGGTCGATCCCGACCTGAAGGAAGACAACGTCGATTGGAATCGCTGGCTCGGCCGCGCCCCCCGCATCAAATTCAATCCGGACCACTACTTTTCATGGCACAAATATTACGCCTACAACTCGGGCATCATCGGTAACTTGCTCCCGCATCGCTTCCATCCCCTGATGCTTTCCACCGGCAATCCCGAATTCCCCCGCCGCGTTTGCGCCACCGGTACGCGCAAGGTCTCGCTCGACCGCGACATCACCGACACGACCCACATGCTTGCGGAATTTCCCAGCGGTCTCACGCTGGTGGTCGCCGGCAGCACCGTCAATGAGCAAGGCTTGCCGGACATTCTCCGGGGCCGCAAAGCGACGATCTATTTCTCCTCGAGCGCAAACAAGGTCGAACTGAAGCCCGAACGCATTTTTGCGGATGAACTGGATGCGGAGGAATTCAACGATCCTTTGCCGACCGATAATATTCCGCGCCTGGAAAAGAATTGGTTCGATTGCATGCGTTCTGGGCAGACGCCAGTCGCCAACGTCGAGCTAGCCATCCGCACCCAGACAGTCCTGTGCCTGGCCGAACAATCCGAGCGCACGAGCATGACCCTGCTCTTCGACGAGAAGACCCGGCAGATCAAGACTGGCGACGGCAAAACGATTCCGGCGCTCAGCTACGACAGCATCGTGCCCCCGGCGGCATGAGGGGGCACTTCGGGTGGGCGGTCCGGATTAAGGGGGGGCCCGGGGGGGCGTCAAGAGGCGTCAGGGCGTCAGGAGGCCTGTAAACATTGAGCGGAACGCGTGTTTTCAAGGCGTCAGGGAGGCGTCAGAAAGGCCTTGGGACCCGTCAGGACCTGGCCTTCAAATGGACGTTTCGCCAATCGGGATCAGGATCACTTCGGGTAATCCTGCCAAATCCACCGCAGAATATCCGGCAGGATCGCGCCGCCGTGATTATCCGAGTGCGCGCCTTCACCCCAGAGATGCTTTACCTGGTAACGGGCGCCTTCGGTGGTTCGCTGGTCAGCGGTGCGATTAGCGTAGTTTAAAGCGGCGAGCATTTGTTGGTTGGCCAGGAACCAGTTGCCAAATTGGTTGTCGAGATCGTTCGAGCCGTCCTGCAGGAAGATGCGGATCGGTTTCGGGGGCGCGCGGCGAATCAACGTGGGATAAAAATCGCCGCCTGGAATCATAGGCTGACCATCGCGCGCAGGACGATACCCGATGGACGTATAACTTCCGATGCAACTGATCACTTTTCGGAAGGCATCCGGCCGCTCCCACGCCACGGTGAACGCGCAAATCGCCCCGCTGCTGGTTCCGCCAATCGCGCGGCCCTCGGGGTCTTTGGTCAGATTATACTTTTTGCCCACCTCGGGAAGCATCTCCTCGATCAGGAACCGGGCGTAACGGTCGTTTAAAGCGTCGTATTCGGCCGCGCGATTGTTCGGGTTTCCGCC